>NZ_JBVJMV010000012.1:0-256699 GCF_055584025.1 Streptomyces sp. NPDC104309
CATCGACCGCACCACCTACAAAGCCACCATCAGCATCAACATGCTCACGAGCAGCCCTTGACACCCCAGACCCCGCCCTAACTGAACGGCGTTGCCTCTAGACCACGGGGTCGGGTGACCTGCGAAAACTCTTCTCAGCAGTTCTCACTGTCACCGGTCGGTTTCCATGCCCTTGTGCACCGAGTGTGCACCGCGCGGCCAATTCGCTGACGTGACGTCAGCGGCATGAACGAGGGCCGCTACCCCGACCACGGGGTAGCGGCCCTCGTTCGTCTGCGTTCCCGTCCTCCCGGCGGTCGCCACACTTTACGGACACCACTTCGCGAAACACTCCAGTGGGACGATACGTAGACTTTCGGGCGGCACGTTCATACCTGCCTCAGGCGGTAGGGGACTCAGCGAGAGGCAGTCCCGCGGACGGCCTGAGAGGACAAGGGCCTACATGAACGCATCGGCCGGCGCGAGTCCGTACTCGACCGGCGGGGGCGGGACCGTATTCGAGCACCACTATGGTGCCGTCCTGCTCTCACACCTACTCACCCGCACACCGGTGCCCGGTCTGGGTGACGAGGTGACACCTGTCGAGGTCCGCTTTCAGGCGCGCGCCGTGACCGCCGTGGACGACTACTTGGTCACCGGCTGCGCGGACAATGGACCTCGGCACAGCCTTTCGGTCGCCGTACGCCGCCGCCCGAAGCTGGCCGTCTCGAACCCCCCGTCGGTCGAGCTGATGACGTCGTTCCTGACCACCTTGCAAGAACAGTGGGCGTCTCTGAACGCAGGCCGCTGGCATCTGGCACTGGCCGTGGCCTCACCCTTCCCGCGAGCAGAATCCCTGCAAGATCTGGCCAGATATGCTGTCGCCGCCGCCGGGAGTGCCCGCGTATTTCGTGACCTCGTGGCCGAGCCGGGGCGGCTGAAAAAGTCGGCACACCGTGCGCTCAGAGACCTGGAGGCTTTGGTCACGGGCGCGGTGAACTCCGGTGCCCCTGATTCCGGGCTCGCCCCGGATGCCCTGACGTTTCGGCTGCTGGCTCACCTGTCCATCCTGGACCTTCGCCTGGAGGGCATCCGTCCCGAAGACCGCACGGCAGCCGTGGAGCGACTCCAGCCGGTGGCCGCCCAGGGAGCAGCGGCCGATGGATCCGCGCTGTTCTCGCGGCTGAGGGAATGCGCGAGCGACTACGCTCCGACCGGTGCGATTGTGACCCGCGAGTCATTGCTCCAGGCCCTCTCAGGCTGGCCGCTGACTCAAGCCCCGACTCCACCCACCCCACCAGACACGCCACGACCCCGCCGCAAGCGAGCCGCGAGTCGGAGACTTCCACGCCCCCTGTGGTCGCGTTCGGATCGTTTGCGGTCAGGCGCCTAACCCCGGCTCCACGGCGACACGCTGCTGGTCGTGGACGGCCACGTCCTGCACGGTTTCGACGCCAAGTCGGGCGAGCCGCTGTGGAGACCGAAGCCGATGGGGCACAACAACCAGCCGCCCGTGGACGGCACCACCGTCTTCACCTCGGGGATGGGAAACACACTCCGCCCCCGGGACATCCGCTCGGGCGCAGAGACCGGCCCCCGCCTGGACCGTTGCGCGGCGGCACAGGCGGTGTGCGATCGCGGCACGCTGTATGTGCCGGATCTAAGGGGCGCCTTGCACGCTTACGACACGGCCTTGGGGCGGCGCTTGTGGAGCTGGCGTCCTGAGCCGACGGCCACGGGCTTCCTTGAGCCCCCGCGCATGGTCGATGGCACTGTGTTCGTTACCTGGTTCTGCCCCAACTCCTCCCGGCCATGGGCAGTTCAGGCTCTCCATGCCGACACAGGCCACCCACGCTGGCCCGAACCGCTCCGCCTTCTCCCTCCGCAGCACTGGCTGGTCTCCGGCAACAGACTCCTCGCGATAGCCCCCGAACCCGGCACGAGGGCAGCTTGTTTGGCGACGTACGACGTGCACAGCGGAACTTTGCTGTGGCAGAGGCCATTGAGCGACTTGGTCGTCGGAAGCCCGACGACGTCCGAGACGTCAATCCATCTGGCTCACCCCGACGGCCACGTCTCGTCCTGGGATGCGCTGACCGGCGACAATCGCTGGACGGTTGAGGTCGCGAAATCTCTCCGTACCCGGCCCATGGCGGCGGGCGAACATGTGCTGATCACGTCTTGGGATCCCGGCCGGCTCATCGCCCTGGACGACGCTGACGGAACGGTCGCATGGCGCGGCGCGGTCCGGCCGACCGCCGCGCTCATGACTCCCGCGTACCTCGCGGGCGACTCGGCTTGGGCAGTGAGTCGTGCGGGAGTGCTCCAAGGCTGGGATCTGGGCACCCGGCGACGCCTCGCAGGTAGCCGTGAGGGCTTGCTCTGGAATCCTGACGTACAAGGCATGCCCCTGCTGCACGGCAGTGTCCTTTATGTCGTCACCGGAAACGGCGACCTTCACGCGATAGGCCTCGACGCTGCGGAGTGACGCGTTTCAGCGCCGCACTTTCGGGGTGCCGTAAGCCATCCAGGGGATTGCCAAGAGACTCAGCCGCTCTTGTAGGCCCACGCCATACCAGTCTGCCGGTACTCCTCCACCGGGATCGGCTCAACACCAGCCCGCATGTGGGCGGTGTAGACGAGCCCGCCCAAGTGGTCGATCTCGTGGTGGACAAGACGGGCGAGGCCCCGCTCGTACGCGGTGGTCACCGTCTCACCGGTCAGTGCGGCGGTCTCGACAGTGATCTTCAGGGGCCGTGGGACGATGCCTCGAACATCGAAGAAGCTCAAGCAGCCCTCGTACTGTTCGTCCGTCTCGTCGCAGCAGTCGGTGATCCGTGGGTTGAGCAGAACAATGGCGGGCGCGTCGCCCGGCGGCTGGACGACAGCGGCGGCGCGGCTGATGCCGATCTGTGGGGCCGCGAGGCCCATGCCCTTGGCGAAGGGGTGGACCTGGCCGATTCGGTCCATGGCGGCGAACAACTCGTCTACGACCCGTTCTGCTTCATCCCGTTCGGCGGGCAGGTCGAAGGCGCGGGCAGGTTCGGTGAGGATGGCGGCGCCCTGTTGGACGACTCCAAGGTCTCGCATCCGCTGGCTGGGCCGCATGTCCATCACCTGAACTCCCCTTGGTTCGTATCGGGTTCGGGCTGTGCCCGGAACCGCCATTCCAGACGGTACCGAGCGTGCAGTGCGGGCGTGGTCGTGATCCACGTGAAAGTCCGCTGTTCACCGTCGTCACTGCGGATGGGTGGGGTTCGCAGGGGGGAGGCTTCGGCGGTCATAGATGTCTCAGTGCCCCAGACGACGGGGTCGAGGGCAGCCGGGAAGACTAGCCGGACTTCGAGTTGCTCAGTGGGCAGTCGTACGGCTCGCTGGAACCAGTTGCCCCACTTCTCATGGCCCACGGTGTACGCGTACTCGATCCAGACGGACTCGCCCGGGTAGAGGGGGAAGCGGCCGTGCTCGTTGTCGAAGAGCAGCCAGACTTCCTTGAAGGCGTCGCGGTCGTGCTTCGCCTGCCACCGCATCGCCTCGCCGCGGCAAGTGGCAGTGAGATCGAGTTCGTCCCAGGTCAGGGGATGTGCTCGGTAATGGGCGTTGGATCGCTCGGGATCACCGGGGTAGCGGTCGACGGAGACGCGGATCAGGTAGCGGGTCACCGGCTCGGTGCCGGTGTTACGCAACAGTCGGCGCATGGTGAGCCGGTAGGAGCGGCCGTCGTAGTGGAGGAAGGCCGCGTCGTGCTCGACGACGAGGGCGGAATCGGTTGCGTATGGCTGCTCGGGGCGGCGGGGAGCCGGCGGAGCCGAAGACGTGAGGCTGGTGCGCGCCCGCGCCTTCTCGTACTCACGCCATCGCCGCCAGATGGCCTTCCCCGCGTTCAGCGCCTCGTCGGCGAGCCGGGCGAAGTCCTCGCTGGGCTTGTGGCGGCCCGACTCCACGTGGCTGACGTAGGAGGGGTCGAACCCCATCGCCCTAGCCAGCGCCCGTTTGGGCATGCCGCGCACCTCGCGCCAGCGTGCCACTTCCGCCGCGAAGTCCTCGGCCGCCTGGTCGACGGTGATCTCTTCGCCTTGCGCGTCCATCGAAGGCCCGCCCCCGCGTGATGGTCAGTGAGCATGAATGAACCGTGAGTGATCCCAGTTCATCATCCCGTCACGACCTACGTCACCGGTTTCCTTCCCTCATCACCCCCGGATCGACCTGTCCGGGTAAATGAAGGAGGCACTCGATGCACGTGTTGTACCTGCTCAATATCTCCAATCCCGACCGTCTGTCCGCTGATTCCGGATGGATCTTCGCGGACCTGCTCGCTCCGGCACTGGTGGATGCCGGAGCGAGCGTGACCGTAGCCTCCCCGGCCGCAGTCGGAGACGAACGTTGCGGCTTCTACCTGACCGGGGTGCCGGAAACGAAGTACCGGGCACGGTTCTCGTCCGACCTCGACGAACTGGTGGAACTGATTCGTGACGAGCGGCCGGACGCGGTGGTGGCCAACCAGATCGAGGAGGCTTCCGCCCTACGTGTCGCCTTGATGGAGGCCGGATCGAACGCACTGCTGGTCGGCTACTGCCACTACCTTCCGTTCTCGTTCACTGCCGAGGGGCAGCTACTGCTCGACCCCTCCATGAACGACGCCGGACTGGGCAGGCCCGTACTGCTGGCATTCGCCGCTGGGTTGGCCGCTTGCGACCGGGTGATGGTCCACTCCGGCATGGCCGCGTCCTGGGTGTCTGCCGCTGCCACTCGAATGACGGTGGATCTCGACGACAAGCTGCGGGTCGTGCCCGCTCCCCGCGACGAACGCCTCGTTCGGGACCCCGCCCATGCCAAACCCGAGTACCGCGCTGGTGCGATCGGCGTCTACAACCACCGGCTGTACGCGCACTACGGCACCGAGCAGTTCGTGGATCTCGCCGCTCCTGGCACGGTCCGGCTGCGAGTCATGGATCTCTTCGGGGCGCGCCGCGCGGAGCGGAAGAGCCTGGACGACAGTCCCGAGCGGATGCGCGACCAGCTCGCCGCCCTGCCGCACGTGCAGATCGTGTCTGACCGGGGTGACCGCGTCCGCTACAAGAACCTGCTGTCCGGTGCCCGCTTCGGCATCGCCCCGTTCCGCCCCGGTTGCCCCTGGTCGATGAGCGTGATCGACTGCCAGGGCATGGGCCTGCCGGTCATCGCGCCCCGGTTGGGCTGGCTCGCCGAGCACATCGACCCCGAGCTGTGTTTCACCACACCGACTGAAGCCGTCGAACTCGCCGAGCGCCTCGCCACTGACGATGAGTTCCACGCCGTGCACGCCAAGCGTGCTTACGCCTCCACCGCTGACTTCACGCCCGCACGGGTCGCCGCACGCTACTTGGAGGCCCTGTCGTGACGCTTTTCGACGCCCTTCTCCTGTCGTACGACGAGCCGATGGCCGACGCCCTGCACTCGCGGCTGCAACGGACCCTCGGGGGTTCGGTCAAGCGCCTGCACGGGGTGCACGGGATGCGCAGGGCCTACCGGCTGTGCGCCGAGGTCGTGGACCGCGAGCAGTTCCTCCTCGCCGACGGGGACTTTGCCATTGCCGCCGACTTCGATGTGGCTGCAGTCGAACCGCTGAACGAGGGGGTTTCCATGCGGGTGTGGCGAGCGATCAACCCGGTCAACGGCCTGGCTTATGGATACGGCGGGCTCAAGCTCATCCGCCGCAGTGCCCTGCGTGAGATGGGCGAGGCCGTGGACGTGCTCGCTGCCCTGCCTGGACGGATCGAGTTCGCCCAGCAGACCGCGGGGATCACGCGGTTCAACCAGAGCCCCTTCCACGCGTGGAAGGCCGGTTTCCGGGAGTGCGCGATGCTCGCTCGCGGAAGCGAGTACGGCATGGCCGACGATGACTCCCGCCAGCGGGTGGAGGCATGGGCCAATAGCCGCAATGGCGAGTTCGCCCCGTACGCCGCCGCCGGGGCTCGCGAAGGGGTCGCCTTCGCCAAGGAGCGCACCCGCGCCTCCGGACAGTTCGACCACCTCAACGACCCCACGTGGCTGCGGGCAAGGTTCACCGCCGCCCACGGGGACCAGGCGGTAGGCGGGTGACCGGACCCCTGGTGCTGATCGAGCCATACGCCGACCGCCTGGGCGGGCACCACCAGCGCACGCTGGTGGCCCTCGCTCAGGCGCGGCCCGGGAGCCTGGTCATCGCCCCACACGGGATCGCCTGCGAGGTGGTGGCGGCCCTGCGGGAGGCTGGGCCCCGGCTTGTGACTGCACCGGCCGGGCACCCGGCGGCCATACTGCTGGCCGTCTCCCGCCTTGCGGCCGGGTTCTCCAGGGCTGGGCTGCCGGTCTTCCGCTCGCGCCGCCGGCCGCGCTTCCTCCGGCGGCTTCCGCACCAGACCACCCTCATCGCCCGGTGCCTTGCGGAGGCGTCGACCCTGCGGACCGCCCGCCGACTAGAGCCCGGCGCCGAGGCGGTGGTGATCCTGAGCGCGAGCGAGGCCCTGCACGGTGCCGCCGCTCTCCTCGGCGGACTACCACACCTGCGGTTCATCCACGAACAGGTCACTACCGAGGACGCCGCCGTGCGGTTCCTCGGCCGGCTCGCCCGCCGGGGCGAGAGGCAGGTTCTGGCGGTGTGCCCGACCCAGGCCGTAGGCGATCAGTGCGCGGCAGCCTTCCCGGACCTGCCCGCGGTGGTGCGGGCCTTCGCGGTCGACGACGGCCGCCGCCTCACCGACGCCGAACGCGACGGCGGCTGTACCGCCTTCGACATCCCCACCGGCGAAGCCGCGGTGTGCCTGGTCGGCGGCTGGTGGCCCTACAAGGACATCGGAGTCATCGACGCCGCCCTGACCCTGCTGAAGGAGCCGCTGCACCTGGTGGTCACCGGCATCCCGCTCGACGAAGCCATGCTCGCCCGATGGCGTGACCTGCCGAACGTCCGCCTCCACACGGTGCCCGGACCGGTCAGCCAATCGGTGCTGCGGCTGGTCTACGCCGCCGCCGACGCCGCCCTGGTCACCCGCCGCCCCGGCGTCGGCAAGGAGTCCGGGCTCGTGATGGACGCCGCCCGCCTCGGCGTCCCCCTGGTCGTCTCCGACCACGACCCCGGTCTCACCGCCCGCCTGAGCGGCCGGCCCTGGGCCCTGACCTTCACCGCCAGCGCCCCGGACACCCTCGCGGAGGCCCTGCACAGCGTCATCCGTCAGCCGCCCGAGCGGCCCGGCCCCGAGGCACCCCACCTGTTGGGGATGTGGTCGGCGGCCGGGCAGGCCGACTTCTTCACCCGCACCTTCGCCTCACTGCGTACGAAGGAGTCCCGATGCTGAGCACCCCTCCCGCGCTGATCGCCGTCGTCGGCCCGGTCGAACCCCCGCTGCTGGCCGCCTGGGTCCGCCACTACCGGTGGCTGGGTGTCGAGCGGTTCCTGATCGCCTTCCACTTCCCCGAGCACGTGTCCGACCAGCAGCGGCACGAACTCCAGGCCGCCAGCCGCGAACTGGGCATCATCCCCACCGGCACCATCACCGGCCCATGGCACGAGCACACCAACGCCCAGCTCAGGGACGCCCTGCGGCACCGGGCCGGCCCGGGCTGGCATCTGCTCGCCGATGCCGACGAGTTCCAGCAATACCCCGCCCCGCTGAGTGAGGTGATCGCCCAGGCCGAGAAGTCCGGGCACCGCGTGGTGGGCGGCCTGATGCTCGACCGGATCGCCGCGAGTGGGCGCCTGACCAGCTGGAGGCCCGAAGTCGGACTGGATCTCGCCTACCCCCTCGGTGGGCACCTCACCCACCGGCTCCTGCACGGAGACCCCCGCAAGATCGTTCTCGCCCGCCACGATGTCACCGTGGCGGGCGGCAACCACAGGGCCCCCGGACAGCGTCCGGATGCCGACCGTATCTGCGCGGTTCACCACTTCAAGTGGCGCTCGGGCGTCCTGGACGACCTCCGCCGCCGGGTCCAGCACTTCTCGACCGGCGCATGGCAGGAACAGAGCCCGGCCGTGCGCGACGAGGCCAGCCGCCTCCTGTCGCACGTCGGCCGGCACGGCGGCGTGATCAACACCAGCGATCTGCGGTTCGCCTTCCGCCGGGTGAGCCTAAACCGCATGCCGTTCGGCTGGCCCAGCGAGGCCCGCAGCATCGTCACGACCTGGCGACCGCACGCGCACACCTGCCAGGATGGAAAATGACCGCGCCCACGGACAGCTCGTCGCGGAAGGGATGACCACGTGCCCCTCGCCGTTCTCCTGGCCGGTCTCACCGGCTCCGGGAAGACCACCGTCGCCCAGGCCCTGGCCGACCACGGCTACATGCGGCTGTCCGTGGACGAGGAGGTGCACCGCCTCCACGGCCGATACGGCGTGGACTACCCCGAGGACACCTACTTCGAGCGCGAACGGCCCGTGGTCGAGGCGATCCGGCAGCGGTTCGTCAAGGAGCTGGAGGCCGGCAACGACGTCGTCCTGGACCACGGGCTGTGGCGGCGCGCCGAGCGCGACGCCTGGCAGCAGGCCGCCCGCGAAGCGGGCGGCCACCCGCTCGTCGTCTACCTCCCCGCCGACCGCGAGGAGCTGCTGCGACGCCTCGCCAAGCGCAACGAGCGCGAGGACGCCAACGCCCTCACCCCCGAAGCCCTCGACGACTTCTTCGCCCGATTCGACTCCCCGGCCGACGACGAAGAAGTGATCGCCCACACCGGAGACCTGGACGCGCTCGTGGCGGCGCTGTCTGCGGTCAGGCACAGGCAGGACTGAAGCAGACCCACTGACTGCTCGATATCACCGACCATGGCGTGGTCCGCCACGTGCTTGGCGTTGGCTGCGCTCGGCGCTCTGCTCGCGCACCGCCGTAGGCGCAGGCTGAGGTGCGGACACGAAGGACGTGGCGCTCACGGTGCTTCGCCTGCGCGCTGCCTGCACGGGCTTGTTCGGCTGGGCGGTGATGCGCCACACCAGGACCTGTGCCGGTGAGTCCGCGGTGTCGAGTTCACGCTCGGCAGCAGCCTCGCTCAGGAGCTGGCGGGCATTGTGGCCGGCGGTCTGGGCGCGGGCAAGCGTGGTGGTGAGGGCGGGCCAGAAAGGATCAGCCTGGATCTGGTCGGCGCGGTCGGGGAGTGCTTGGCGCACGGTGGCCTCGAATCGGTCGATGGTCTGCTGGCGTGGGGCTCGGTGGGAGAGGTCTGCCAGGATCGGCTCGCTGGCCTGCTGGTGGCCGCGCTGTGCGTGCCAATTGGCGGCGGCGCGAGCCAGGTGGAGTGCGGCGAAGATGAGGGCGATGGCCAGCCCGCCCGGCTCGTTTGCGGCGTAGGCGAGTTCCTTGGCGGCGTCCCGCAGGGAGGCGCCGGCCTGGTGGTCGGCCCGGATCGCCGAGCGGCGGGAACGGTTGAACGCCGTCGCTGCTGCCTGTAGTTCGGCCTGGTGGGGGCCGTGAGTGGCGTCGGCCAGGTTATGCAGGGCGTCGCTGAAGGCATCCAGCTGGCCCCGCTCCGGGTCGGACGCACCGCACAGGTTCATGAGCCCTCATCGAGTAACCGATGAGGGCTCATGAACGATCGAGGCTGACGATCAACTATCGGGCGCAGGACACCACGAGGGAATGACTGGGCCTGCGCTACCACTGGTTGCTCGCCGGGCCCTGTGCCGGATTACATGGTCCCCGTCGTGGTGCTCGGCGCAGTCGTGCCACCACCGGTCGTCGGCGCAGTCGTGCCACCACCCGTCGTCGGCGCAGTCGTGCCACCACCCGTCGTCGGCGCAGTCGTCCCGCCACCGGTCGTCGGCGCAGTCGTCCCGCCACCGGTCGTCGGCGCAGTCGTGCCACCACCAGTCGTCGGCGCAGTCGTCCCGCCACCAGTCGTCGGCGCAGTCGTCCCGCCACCAGTCGTCGGCGCAGTCGTCCCGCCACCAGTCGTCGGCGCAGTCGTGCCACCACCAGTCGTCGGCGCAGTCGTGCCACCACCAGTCGTCGGCGCAGTCGTGCCACCACCAGTCGTCGGCGCAGTCGTCCCGCCACCAGTCGTCGGCGCAGTCGTGCCACCACCGACCGTGTTACCGCCGCCGACGGTATTGCCACTCCCCGCGATGACGGAGCCACCGATGGTGGAACCAATGATTTGGTTCAGGTTGTTGGTTGTCTGATTGACGACTTGGTTGATCACTGTCTGCGACAGGCCAAGGCTTCTCCCGGTGGCCTGCGCCGCCGCTACGCCCTGCGCCCTCGCCTCTTGCGGGGAGGCGCCTCTGCTTCTCGCTGCTTGTGCCGCGTTCGTTCCGGCAGCCGCGGCAGCGGCCGCACCTGCTCCTGCCGATGTCGCCGATCCCCCTCCGGTGCAGGCCACAGGGCCTATGGAGAAGCTGCCCGCGCCCGTTACGGCGCTCGGTCCGATACGACCGTCAGGAGAAGGGCGCAGCACCATTCCCCCAGGGGAGACGGTGAACGTCCCGTTGGGATCGAAGTTCTCTCCGGTCAAGGTACTTGCTACCACCCGACACGTTGGGGTCGGGGCAGCGGAAGCAGGTACGACAGTGGTCGCAGCCAACCCTCCGACAAGCGCGACTGTCGCGGCGGAACTCAGGACGACGTTTCCTCTCACGGTTTTCTCCTTTTCGGCACTGTGCTTGCTGTTCCAGTCACCGTCGTGAGCGGCGGGCCAGAGCCACGGCGTGGCTCCGGCGTGACGCTGACGTAGTGACGGAACTGGCAGCAGCAACTCCGAGTGGAATCCCGGAATCCCTCCTCGTACATCTTGCGCATACTTTTTGAGGATGTCGCGCCGAACGCTTTTCCCAGATTCAACCAGTCATCACTGGGGAGTTGACTTGTGACCGTTCGCTGGGCGCCGATACGCGGGAAACAACGGGTGCAGGCGGGAAACAACTGAAGAGCAGGAGAAGCGTGAGAAAATGTACGTGAAGGAACTGCGACGGCTGGAACAAGTGCCGTATGAGGCGCAACCCGGAGAATGTGACCCAGCTGAACGAGACGGGCCAGCAGCAGACCGGACCGAACGATACAATGATTGTCGACGCCCAGTACCAGTTCTACGAGAATCGTCCCTGTTCAGCCATGACGTTGGGGCCGCTGAAGCCCAAGCGCGCTGGTGGGACATTCCAGTTCACTCCGAGCCTTTGGGCTGATGAACATGAAGAAGACAACCTTGCGGAACATCGGTGTCGCAGCGGCGGCCTCCCTCTTGGCGGCTGGCATATTGGGCACATCGGCGAGTGACTCCGTTGCCTCACCGAAGAATTCTCAGGTCGCATCGTCGGTACTCAAGTGCTATACATCCATTCACAATCCGAACGAGACCGTTTGCTATCGGGTTTCGCAGCGGGCTCTGAATACGGGTAGCCGGATTGTATTCTTCCCCTTCCTCATTCAGGTGCCCACGCCTTCGAATCCCCCAGCTCCGACCGTCGTGAATGTTTTGCCGCCGCCCCCGCCGGATCTGCCTCCAGGGGATTCTTCCCACGGCACCGGACAGTCGCTCCAGCCACCAGCCGGCTGAGACCGCCTTCACCGGGGACCGCCGGGCTCCCCGCAGACCGTGGCTCCGGCGTACGCCGGAGCCTGAGGGCTGTCACACGCATTCCCTGGCGGGCGCACGACGACAGATACGGCGCCTCGCTGCGTGGTCGGAACGTCCGAATACATCCAGCTGTCGCCGAGGTCACCACGTCGGAGTTCTTGGATGTCACCGACGCCGCGGCGGACGCGGCGTTGGACTCCGTTGTTCGGAGGCGTTGCCGCCGTCGTCGGAACAGGCGGCGGCCGTCGACGTCACGGCCGTCGTCAGCAGGACGGCCCACGGAGCTCGCGCGGCCTTCCTCGTCATCGCGCCTCCCAGCACCGGCCCATCCCCTCAGTCAAAGGGACGGCGGGCGGGGCCGCATGCCGTGTGCGCCGAACGGGTGAGCGCCGGAGCGGCAGTCGCGCGCAGGGAACGGCTGTCCCCTGGAGGCGCGGTGTCCCGGAGCCTGCGTCGTGACAGTGGACGACGGGACCGCCCGGACGGCCTCGGCGTCCGGGGCCCGTGCCACTGCCACCTGTCCCGTGCCACTGCCACTGCCACCTGTAATGGGTTCTGAGCCGGGTGCGGTCGTACGTGCCTGTGCCCCCGGGGTCTCCGAGGGCACAGGCTTCGGGTGTGCGAGCAGTCGAGCGTCAGCGGCCGTATCGGATCAGGGCGCGGACCATGCGGCAGGTCGTGTCGGACGGCGGGTGGATGCCGATGCGCTCGGCGATCGTGTGTATTTTGTCGTTGGTCGCGGTCGACGGGTAGTAGACGCCCGTGTCGAGCAGGGCGATCGCCAGGCGCATGGCCTTCAGGCGGCGGTTGTGGGTGACGTACCACTCGCGGGGCCGGCCCGCGGGGAGCGGCTTCTTCCGCAGCGGCTTGTGGAGCGGCTCGGTCGTGACTACGGCAACGGCCATGGGCAACCTCCTGGCACGGTCGTGGAACCCTCACGAACTCCCTCTATTTTACGGCCCACCACTGACAATCGTCGCTGGCCGGCGGGGCTTTCGGAACGTCCTTCCCGTACCGTTGGCCCCATGGAGATCTGGATCAATCCCGCCTGTTCGAAGTGCCGCGGCGCGATGGAACTGCTCGACGCGGAGGGTGCCGAGTACACCGTCCGCCGCTACCTGGAGGACGTGCCTTCGCCGGACGAGATCCGGGCGGTGCTCGACCGGCTCGGGCTGGAGCCGTGGGACATCACGCGGACGCAGGAGGCGGAGGCGAAGGAACTCGGGCTCAAGGAGTGGCCGCGCGAAGCCGGTTCACGAGAGCGGTGGATCTCGGCGCTCGCCGGGCACCCGAAGCTGATCCAGCGGCCGATCATCACGGCTGACGACGGGACCGCCGTCGTGGCACGCACGGACGAGGCGGTACGGGACGCCATGAAGCGCTGAACTCGTCGCGGGGCGGAAGCGGTCGGGACCGGCGACGGGTCCTACTGAGCGTGACGCCACGTGCCATGGAGCCGGGCCGGCCCTTCTTCGGGCCGCTGATCGACGACACGGTGGCAGTGCTGCGCACATTCGACGAGAACGAGACGGTCGCGGTCCGACGCTTCCTGCACACCGCTCACCGGGCCGTCGCACCACCTCCCCCGTCCGGGCGGGGTACTGACGGGGCGGCCGGAACGGATGGATCAGTCCCTCGCGCGCAGGGACCCGCGCGCCGCCGCCCCATGCCCCGCTCCCGCTACTCCCCCGCCCGCTCCTCCGCCTCGGCCAGCAGCTCCGTCAGACGCAGGCCGAACCGTACGTCGCAGGAGTGCGGCTCCCCCGTGCGCACCGAGTCGATCAGGGCGTCCACCGCTGACCGGAAGGAGCCGACCGGATCGCTCCACCGCGGCAGTGCGACGGTTCCTTCTTCGCCCCTGAGCTCGATCTCCGCGCCCACCGCGCCGACCGGGGCGCCCAGTGCGAGCGTCACCGTGCTGGAGGCGCCGGAGGTGTGGCGGAGGATCAGGTGCGTGGTGTCGGACGGACCGCGGGCCGCGGTCAGTTGTGTGACGTCGCCCAGGACCGGGATCAGGACCGACAGGACGTGCGGACCGACGTCCCACAGACCGCCCTTCTCGCGGCGCCAGGGCGAGGCCGCGTACTCACTGGTCGCGCCGGGGGCGAACAGCGCCCCGATCCACTCGGCGCGGGCGGTGAACCAGCCGTCCACGGCAGCCTGTTCGGCGACCCAGTCGGATGTCTCGGCCGCGAAGCGCAGGGTGCAGAAGACGATGGACGCGGCCCCCGTATGCTCCGTGGCCCGGGCGACCTCGCGGGCTGCCGCCACGGTGGTCGCGACCGGCTTGTCCAGCAGCAGATGACGGCCGGTGGCTGCGGCGCGGGCGGCGAGCGGGGCCTGGACGTCCGGCGGCACGGCGAACGCGATCGCGTCGCTGGCCGCAAAGAGCTCGTCGATGCCCGCCTCGCCGGTGTACGGCGTGGTGCCGTGGGCGGCGGCCAGCGCGTTCGCGGCTTCCGGTCGTCGGCCCCACACGCCGCTCAGTGCGACGCCGGGGTGGGCTGCGAGGGCGGGGGCCTGGGTGTTCCGGGCCCAGGGGCCCGCGCCGACGAGGCCGATACGCAACGGGGTCGGGGGAAGTGTCGTCATGGGGCAAGTCTGCCGGGTTCGCCGGACCGCTCCCGTATTGAACTGGCGGGGAGTGGACTTCCTGGCTACGTTTGCGGTGCCGGCCGCGGGACTCCGGCGCGACTTCCGGGACTTGCCTCTGAAGCACTGATTTCGCTGTTCGCGCCCCCATTCCCCGGCCGGCGTTCCGCCCCTTCGCACCGGGGCGCGCGACACCACGGGGGAAACCATGACGACCAGCGGCGAGGCCGCGCGCGCCGGGGCCGGTTCCGGCCTCGTCGCCGCCGAGGACGTGCTCCTCTTCGTCAACGCGGCGATCACCGCGACCGGACAGCGCGAGTTCCGTACGACCGCGTACCAGCAGCAACTCTCGCTGGACTTCCTCCATGAGTACGTACGGGTCAACTACCGCCGCGTGTACGCCGCCGCGCTCGCCCTCGACATCAACGACCACAACGCCGCGCGCATCGTCCAGGGGCTGCTGGAGACCGCCGCCGACGCGACCACCGAGGAGAAGCGCACCGAGGGCCGACTGATCGCCGCCCGGCTGGCGAAGCTGCCGCCGCAGCGTGTCTACCGGCTGTTCCGGGCCCTGCGCGGGGCGAAGGTGAACAACCGGCGGACCCGCGCGATCGTGCGCGACTGGCTGACCGCCCGGCCGGATCCGGCGCACGACGCGGTGAAGTACCGCTCCGGGCTGAAGACCGCCGCGCGCCATGTCCACCTTCGGTTCGACGGGCCGGACGAGACGGGGGACTTCCTGTTCCGGCCGGGGCGTCGGCCGCGCTACCGGCACCGGCTGCTCGACGCGTGGCGGCGCGCCCACTACGAGCAGGGGGCCGTCGGCGAGCTGCCCTTCACGTCGCGGAGGGCTTCGCCGCCCGGCACGGGATGAAGCGCGAGGTGTTCCTTGAGCGGGCGGTGCCGAGGATGACCCGGCTGGAGCGGCTGCGGAGCCTGGGGCAGCGCGCCGCCGGGGACGAGGCTCCGCTGCCCCAGGGCGTCGACCTGACCGTGATGCCGCTGACCCGGCTCGCCCTGTACGTCCTGTCGCTCGGCTTCGGGGCGCGCCGGCTCCACCGCGAGGAGCTGACCCGTGCCCTGCGGGCCGCCGCCCGCCGTACGGCGGGACCGCATGCCGGGAGCTGGGGCCGGGTCGCCGCCGTACTGGACGACAGCTACTCGTCGTCCGGATCGGGCGAGAAGCGACGCCGTCCGCTCGCCGTGGCGCTGGCCTGCCACTTCCTGCTGGAGGCGCTGGCCGCGCCGGGGGCGTACACCGCGCTGTGGACCTCGGGCGGCACCGATCCGCTGCTGGTCAGGCCCTGGGGACCGACCCCGCTCGGCATCCGGGTCCTGGACGCCCTGGAGCACGGTCCGGACCGGCTGGTCATCGTCTCGGACGGCTGGGACAACGCGCCGCCCGGACTCGCGGGCGAGGTGCTGCGGGTGTGGCGGACCCGGCTCGACCCGGACCGGCACACGGCGGTGGTGCATGTGAACCCCGTATACGACGCGGACGGATTCGACGTGCGGCACCTCGCACCGGGCGTCCCCACCGCCGGTATCCGGGACGCGGAGGATCTGCCCGCGCTGGTGGAGATCGCGCAGTTCGCCGAGGGACGTACGGGAACGGCGGCCCTGTACGCCTATCTGGACCGCCAGGTCGCACGTTTCACCGGTGAGCAGAGGGGGGCCGCGGCGTGAACAGGCTCGAACTGTCCGGTCTCGCCGCCCGCCCCGCCCAGGTGTGGGGCGGCATCCGGCTGGTGCCGCTGGTGCGTGAGCAGCCGGTCGAGGGGCTCCGGCTGCACCGGGTGCTCTACACGGGGTACGGGAACGGCGTCGTGGACGTCGGTCCGCGCACGCGCTACACCTCGTACATCCCGCACGGCTTCGTCGCCGACTGGTCCGGCGAGGGCGCACAGTCCGTCGCGTACGGTACGCAGCTCGGCGCCGGACCGGGCGCCCCGGCCGGGAACCCGCCGCTCCGGACCGCCCGGCTCCAGCGCCACCACCATCGGATGGCCAAGCGGCAGCCGGGCGACCGGCTGCGCTTCCTGCCGTTGCACCTCGCGCTGGAGGGCTATCTCGCCCTGCACTTCGGTGGCCCCGCCGTCGCCTGGGAGGAGTGGTCGCGCCAGGCGCTGCGCGACGGGCTCTCGCCGCGCGCGGAGGACGCGTACCTGGGGTGGTCGGTGCGCGGGCTCGGTGACGCGCTGCGGGCCTTCGAGATCCATCCCGGCCAGTGCGGGGTGATGGTGTACGCGGCCGACGCGCTCGCCGCCGCCTTCGTGACACCGCATCCGGACGACTACCGTCTGCTGCACCCTTCGCTGATCGAGGATCTGTACGGTGAGCTGGTCCACCAGTACGCGCTCTACGGTGCGCCCGTCCCGGAGTTCGCGGCACGCATTCCCGACGGTCCGCGGCTGGGAACGCTCGCCGGTCTGCGGGCGGCGGCGCTGGCGCAGGAACGGGAGTGGGCCGAGGCACACGACACGCTGTTCGCGCGTGAACTGCTTGACACCCCGTACACCTTCGACCGGGTGTACCGGATGGGTTCGTTCACGCTGTGGCGGTTCCTGCCGCCGTTCCTCCGTAACGGGGAGGGCCGCCACATCGGCGAGACGATCACCGACCACAAGGGGCAGGTCGCGTATCTGAAGACGTTCCGGCTGTCCGAGGCCCAGATCAGGCGCGGACATCTGCTGCACCGGCTCTCCGACGCCGGCTGGCGGCTCGCGCGGGCGGCCGAGGCGCTGGGCACCAGTGAGGAAGAACTGGTGCGACGGATCCGCGCCGCCGGTTTCGAGACCCTGCTCAGAGCCCGCGCGTAGCGCAGTGAACCTCGGTAACACGGGGTTCACATTCGGGCAACGGACGGGAAATCGCGTCTTGCGAAGCTGCGCTGCAGAGACCGGACCGCAGCACCGCAACACCCGCGAAGGATGGCTTCCGTGACGTTCAAGGCTGAGTACATCTGGATCGACGGCACCGAGCCGACCGCCAAGCTTCGTTCGAAGACGAAGATCATGGCCGGGAGTCCGTCGCAGGATGTGGCGGAGCTGCCGATCTGGGGCTTCGACGGTTCGAGCACCAACCAGGCCGAGGGCCACGCCTCCGACCGGGTGCTGAAGCCGGTCTTCACGTGTCCGGACCCGATCCGCGGCGGCGACGACATCCTCGTCCTGTGCGAGGTCTTCGATATCGACATGACGCCGCACCAGTCCAACACCCGTGCCGAGCTTCGTCCGCCGGCCGAGCGGTTCGCCGGCCAGGAGCCGATCTTCGGCATCGAGCAGGAGTACACCTTCTTCGACGGCCACCGCCCGCTCGGCTTCCCCGAGGGCGGCTTCCCGGCCGCGCAGGGCGGCTACTACTGCGGGGTCGGTGCCGACGAGATCTTCGGCCGCGACATCGTCGAGAAGCACCTCGACAACTGCCTGAAGGCGGGCCTCGGCATCTCGGGCATCAACGCCGAAGTGATGCCCGGCCAGTGGGAGTTCCAGGTCGGCCCGCTGTCCCCGCTGGAGGTCTCCGACCAGCTGTGGGTCGCCCGCTGGCTGCTGTACCGCACCGCCGAGGACTTCGGCGTCTCCGCGACCCTCGACCCGAAGCCGGTCAAGGGCGACTGGAACGGAGCGGGTGCGCATACCAACTTCTCCACCAAGGCGATGCGCGAAGGACCTGAGGGCTATGCCGCGATCATCACCGCGTGCGAGTCGCTGGGCGAGGGCTCGAAGCCGATGGACCACGTCAAGAACTACGGCGCGGGCATCGACGACCGTCTGACCGGTCTGCACGAGACCGCCCCGTGGAACGAGTACAGCTACGGCGTCTCCGACCGAGGCGCCTCGGTCCGCATCCCGTGGCAGGTCGAGCAGGACCGGAAGGGCTACATCGAGGACCGCCGCCCGAACGCCAACGTCGACCCGTACGTCGTCACGCGGCTGATCGTCGACACCTGCTGCACCGCGCTGGAGAAGGCCGACCAGGTCTGATCCTCGACCGTCGTCAGCACGAGGGGCGTCCAACCGGCCGGTTGGACGCCCCCTCAGCGCCTCCGCCGCCCCGCGGGCCCGCCTCCCGGGCGCGTGAGGAACATAACGCCAAGGGTCCGTATCGACGGCTGGGAGAGGCCTGCTGCGCCGTCACGTTCTCTGGTTCAATGGGGGCATGGCCAGCATCCAGTACACCTCGACAGGTCGCAGCGACCTCGAACCGTTCTGGCCGTCCCGTCAGCATCACGACTTCGACCGGGTGTGTTGCCGCGCGTTGAACGCGCAGGCCCTCTAAAGCCGCTCACCCCGGCCTTCGGTCCGCGCGCCAGTAAGTCCGTCCCTCGACGACTCCTTCGCGCGAAAGAGCTGACCCTCATGGCGAACACTGATGCCTTCTCCGCCGCAGCCGCTGCCACCGCGGCGCCTACGGCGACCGCTGCGGCCACCACCTCCGCCCGCCCGCTCTCCCCCAACCGCCACCGGCTGCGCGCCGTCGCCCCCGACGAGGTCGTCCAGCTGGCCGATGTGGCCGATTTCCTGCCGCCGGGTGCCACCTGGCTGCCCGCACCCCAGCACACCCTTCCCGCGCTGCCGGGCCGCCCGCCGATGATCGGCTACCTGGTGCTCGTACCGGCCGACCAGCAGCCGGCCGTCACCCCGGCGACCGCCGCGGCGGCCCAGTACGTGGTGCCGTCGCCGGTGAAGGACCCGGTCGCGGGTCCGGTGCGCATCGACCCCGTACAGCGCATCGCCGCGGTCGACGGGAACACGCTCGACCTCACCTTCCTGGAGTTCGAGCTGCTCGCCCACCTCGTCGCGCACCCGCACCGGGTGCACACCCGCGATCAGTTGGTGACCACCGTCTGGGGCTACGGGCATGTGGGCGATGGACGCACCGTGGACGTCCATGTCGCCCGGCTGCGCCGCAAGCTGGGCGCCGAGCACCGCCGGACGATCCAGACGGTGCGGCGCGTCGGCTACAAATACGCCCCCTGAGGCCTGTTACCGTACGCAGCCAAGCACACCATTCGGTCGGATTCTTGCCCTCAGCTGCGCATATCGGGCGCCCGTGCGGTAGCCGCAGCCGGCTCGGCTGCCGCTCGGTAGCTCCCCGGTGAGGTCGCGTGCCTCCAGGATCTCCTGGGCCTTCCTGCTGCTCTTCACACCGGTCGGTTTCGCCGACCGGAATCGGTTCGAGTCCCGGGAGACATGGCCGTCCGTAGGGAAGCCCTCGGCCAGGTCTGGGGCGCACGTGGCCGCCTGCGGGGAGTGTCCACAGGCTGCCGCCAGCTGAGCCCGGTCACGCCGGCGTCACGCCGCGGTGATGCCCGGCACCCCACGCTGGCTGGTGCAGGCAAGCGCAAACCCGCTTTCACACGCAAGGAATCCACCATGATGAGAAGCATTCGGCAAGGAATTCCCCGCATCATCGGCGCGTCGTGCTTGGCCGCGGCCCTCGCGGGCGGCGTAGGCGCGACGAGCGCCGCAGCAGCGCCCCAGACCCCGTCGACGGCCCCGTCCGCAGTCTGCAATCGGTTCCAGCCACAGTTCTGCAACGGCAACGTCCTCCAGCAGGGCGCACAAACCGGCCGTGGCAACGGCAACGTCCTCCAGCAGGGCGCGCAGACCGGCCGTGGCAACGGCAACGTCCTCCAGCAAGGTGCACAGACCGGCCGTGGCAACGGCAACGTCCTCCAGCAAGGTGCACAGACCGGCCGTGGCAACGGCAACGTCCTCCAGCAGGGCGCACAAACCGGCCGTGGCAACGGCAACGTCCTCCAGCAGGGCGCACAAACCGGCCGTGGCAACGGCAACGTCCTCCAGCAAGGTGCACAGACCGGCGGCAACGGCAACGTCCTCCAGCAGGGCGCACAAACCGGCCGTGGCAACGGCAACGTCCTCCAGCAAGGTGCACAGACCGGTGGCAACGGCAACGTGCTCCAGCAAGGTGCACAGACCGGTGGCAACGGCAACGTCCTCCAGCAGGGCGCACAGACCGGCCCCAGCAACGGCAACGTGCTCCAGCAGGGCGCACAGACCGGCCCCAGCAACGGCAACGTCCTCCAGCAGGGCGCTCAGACCGGCGGCAACGGCAACGTCCTCCAGCAGGGCGCACAGACCGGCGGCAACGGCAACGTCCTCCAGCAAGGTGCACAGACCGGCGGCGACAACGGCAACGTCCTCCAGCAGGGCGCACAGACCGGCGGCGACAACGGCAACGTCCTCCAGCAAGGCGCACAGACGTGACCCCTGTCGCGTGCTGACCGCGCCAAACCCACCGACCAGCTCGACAACGCGAACCCGCCACTGGGCAGTGGCGGGTTCGCCAGTTCCGTGATAATTCCATCCTCTCGAACTGTGGAGTCATTCCGATGCAACCAGCTCCGCGGCGAGGCCGGTCCGGTATTCGCGTCGCCCTGATCCGGGCCTCGGCCCGGCCGGGCAAGCGGGCGGCCGGGCGAGCGGGTGGCCGGGGAAGGTACGGCGGTGGACGTACTTGACCTAAGGGGTGTCGAACGCCTCGCTCACGGCGTAGTCGAAGCACGACCCGACACGGCCGTGACGATCTCCTCATGTCGCCCACCCGGACGACATCGGGTTCCTCAGCGACGAAATGTCGCTTCATGTGATCCGGAGCAGCCAGGCCCTTCCTCTGCCTGGTCAGACCTCCGCGGCGCTTCACCACGCGGGCGTCCAGGCCGAGTTCGGCCACTTTCCCTGCGATCAATGACTCCACGCCACGACGGGAACCCAAGAGGACCGAGTGAGTGACGGCAGCCCGTCGATCCAGAACGAGCATGACTGCCGCGGGAGGACAAGAACGTGGATTTGGCGATGCCTGTCGGCATACACGTGAACGTACGCAGTCGGTACGAATTCAATGGGTCTTGCAAGATTTTCGTGACGTCGGCCGTACAACTCCTGCGCACCGGCGACGCTCCGACACAGCACCTGGAATGGCCGACAAGCGTAACGGCCTTCTCAGAACCGTGCATCCGCACTGAGTGCGGTGTCGGTGGAGCGGTGTCCGTGGAGGGCGGCCTGGTGCGTATGGCCGCCTGTACCGGCGATCACGTGGAGCTGACCTGTCCGGACTGCAGCTGCGCCTCATCGCGGGTGCACAGCCGGTACGCCCGGACTGTGGCTGATCTCGCGGTCGGTGGCCGCCCGGTGGTGATCGACCTGTCGGTACGGCACTTGTTCCGAGACAGTCCCGGCCGCGTACGGCGGACGTTCGCCGAACAGGTCGAGGGGCCGGCCGTGCGCCACGGCCGCAGTACCTGCACCAAACAGTTCGCCGGTGGTCTGCAGAGCGACTTCGAAGCGATCACCGCCGGGGCGGTCCCGTACGTGGGGCTCCGGGCAGTGCGGAGGCCAGGTGACCTGAGCCGAGCTCCTCAAGCGCCGCGGCTACGGCCGCACCGGCCTCCCGCTCCTTCGCGAGCACATCCTCTTGGCGTGAACAAAGGACGTGCTGTCGCCCTCATCACGAAGATCTCGCAAGAGCCCGTTCAGGTGAGCGGCCATGCACGTCGGCTCGTACTCCGACGTGCATGGCCGCTCACGCAGTCACAGCTACAGGGATCCGTCACCGGGGCGCGGCGACCGCTGCAGTTCGGACACGAGCCGGCGCAGCCGCGGTGTGGGCCGAAGCCCCAACTCGTCGTGGAGGTGCTGCTCGTAGCGTTCGAAGTCGCACAGTGCCTCGGACCGATTGTCCTCCGCCAGGTGGGCGCGGATCAGCGAAGCCTGGCTGCTCTCCCGCAACGGATCCGCTTGGACGGCCGCATGGGCGGCCGTCACAGCCCCGGCGAACTCCTTCGTGTCGATGAAAACACCCGTCAAAGCCTCAAGGGCGTGGAGTCGAAGCTGCCGCCATTGCTCCGCCTCCGGCAACGTCCACTCGTCGTACCAGCCGGGCAGCAGATCGACGGAGAGCTGGTCGACGGTCGCCGCGTTGAGGTCGAGCTCCTCGGCCGGGACACGGGGATCGAGTATGTGCTGGGCCAACGACCGAGCTCGGTACAGGTCGACGGTGGCCTCCCGCGCGAGGCGCAACTCGGCGGGGCAGATGTTCAGTGCTTGTTTCCCGAGGCCCTGCAGGCGGGACAGTGCCGACCGCAGGTTCGTGTTCGCACCTTGCTCGGATGCTTCGGGCCAAAGACTCCCGGCGACCAGAGCCCGAGGGACAGCGGCCCGGTAGTTGAGCGCGATGAACGCCAGAAGTCGCTTCGAGCCGACCGGGACGGTCACCGGTTCATCGCCGACCACGATGTCGAAACCGCCGAGAAGAGAGATGCTCACGGACGGCCCGAGCCTGGTGGGGGGCGGAGAGAAAGCGAGATCATATGAGCTCATGGCTTTGGGATCGCGTAGGGGTCGGTTTACCCGGCGCCCGTCGACCGGCCGCGCCGCCATTGCTGAGGGCCAGCGATCTTTACACCTCCCGCTTAGCCATGCTGCTCTACCTGCCGAGAGTTGTCGAATTGTCCCAATCGGGGGCAAGGAATGGTGCCCTCCGGCCGAGCTTCCGCGGGTATGGCGCACGGGTCGAGCCGACGGGCGGTGGCCACGGTCGTCCTGGACCGGGGGCGGCCCCGGTCCAGGACGTGGGGTTCTTCTGAGCGCGGCGAACGGGGGAATCGGGCTGCCCGGCACGGCCGGGTTCAGCGGGTAACAGCTGGTGCGAGTGACGTCCGCAGATGGCACCGCGGCGCATCGCACGGCACAAGTGCGCCGGGGTGACCCTGGCACCACTCGCTCGCTCTGTTGAACGTGCGAACACTGCCAGAGGTACCTGCCGCAGCCGCCCCGGCCCATGGTGAGCAGGCCGGGGCCGTCGGTCAGCCGCGCGTGCCCGACGTGGCCGGCGCCTCGGTCGTCCCCGTCTCCGGCTCGCCGTGCTCCAGGCCCGGCAGCCGGGCCAGTCCGCGCGGGGTCCGCCAGTTCCGCTCCCCCAGCAGGGCCATCACGGAGGGCAGCAGGATCATCCGTACGATCGTGGCGTCCAGCAGTACCGCGACGGCCAGGCCGACGCCCATCTGCTGCATGTCCTGCATCGACAGCGTCCCGAAGACCGCGAACACCGCGACCATGATCATGGCGGCACCGGTCACCGCGCCCGCCGTCCGCCGGATGCCCTCGTCGATGGCGGCCCGGGTGCGCAGACCGCGGTCACGGGCCTCACGGATCCGGGAGACCACGAACACGTGGTAGTCCATGGAGAGTCCGAACAGCACGACCAGGACGAACAGCGGAATCCAGGCCTCGATCGCGCCGACCCCCTCCGAACCGATCAGCGAGGCCCCCCAGCCGTGCTGGAAGACCGCGACCATCACTCCGTACGCGGCGGCCACGGAGAGCAGGTTGAGCACGATCGAGGTCACGGCGATGACGTACGAGCGGAAGCAGAACAGCATCAGCAGGAAGGTCACGGCCGTGATGAAGGCGAAGACCGGGACGATGCCGCGCTTCAGCTGGTCGTTGAAGTCCACGGACCCGGCGATCTCCCCGGTGACGTACACCTGGGCCCCCGTACCGTCGAACGCGGCGGGCAACCGCTTCTCGCGCAGCTCGGCGAGGTCGTCCTCACCGCCGGGGAGCGGTACCTCGATCTCGGCGACGTTCTGCGCCGTGTGGACGGTGACCTTGTCGAAGCCGCCGAACGCCTTGCGCAGCGCGGGTGTCCCGATGTGGTCGGCCTTGACCACGACGCGTGCCGGAGCGGGGCCGCCGGGGAAGTTCTCGTTGATCTGCCGGTAGGCGACCGAGAGCTGCGAGTCGGAGCCGAACTGCTTCTCCAGGCCCAGCTGTTCGGTCTTCATGCCCAGGGCGGGCGCGGCCAGGGCGAGCAGTACGACGACCGAGGCCGCCGCGAAGATCTTCGGCCGCGACAGGACCGGCTTCAGCACCGTGCCGGCGAATCCGCCGCCGGTGCCTGCGCGCCGGTTCCCCCGCCGGTTTCCCCGGCGCCCGAGGAACGGCACCCGTCCCGCGTCGGTCCGGTCGCCCAGCCAGGACAGCAGTGCGGGCAGCACCGTCACCGAGCCCAGCATCGCGATGAAGACCACGATGATCGTGGCGAGCGCGAAGCCCTTGAACAGCATCAGGCCGGACAGGAACATGCCGGCCATCGCGACCATGACCGTGACCCCGGAGACGAGTACGGCCCGGCCGCTGGTCGCCGCCGCAATCCGCAGGGCCGTTTCGGCATCGCGCCCCGCCGCCCGCTCGTCGCGCTCGCGCCGCAGGTAGAAGAGGCAGTAGTCGACGCCGACGGCGAAGCCCATCAGGAACATCACGGAATACGTGGTCTGGAACAGGTGCAGTTGGTGGCTGGCGAGCGAGAGCAGTCCGAAGGCGGCCATGCAGGCGGTCAGTGCCAGCCCGACCGGGAGCAGGGCCGCGACGACCGCCCCGAAGGCGACCAGCAGAATGCCCAGGGCCAGGGGTACGGCGGTGAACTCGGCCTTCTTGAAGTCCTCGGACAGCAGGTCGCCGAGCCATTTCCCGGCGCTGGCCTCGCCGAACTGGTGGATGGTGACGCCGGGGTGGTCCGCCCGGACGCCGGCCACGGCGTCGAGCACGGGCGGCACCCTGTCCGGCGCCGTCGCCGCGTCCCCCTTCATGTCAAAGGTGATCAGCGCGTCCTTGCCGTTCTTGGAGGGGATCGGCGCCGCGACGTTCGTCACCTCGCCGGTCCTGCCGATGGCCGCGGCGACCTCACGGGCGGCTCCCCGCCAGTCGCCCGCCTTCGCGGTCGACACCATGACCAGTTCACCGGCGGGCTGCCCGAGCCCGGCGTCGTCGAGAATCCGCTCGGCCCGCGCCGAATCACCGGCGGCGTTCTCCGCGTCGGACATCTCGACCAGACCGGACGCCCCGCCGATGGCCGTGGTGAGCACGACGAAGAGCAGCCAGCCGAGAATGGCGGTCTTGCGGTGGTGTGCGCTCCACCCACCGATGCCTGCCGCGAGGTTACGCCTCATGGCGTGTTCGCCCCCAGAAGTCGAATCGAAGTCAATGGCAGCCGACGCCGGACGCGTCGCTGACGGACGCTGATGAATCTAGGAACGGCCGGCCGGCCGCCCCAGCCGTCGGGCCCCCCTCTCACGGAGCCGTAGGGCGAGGTCGTCGGGGTGGTGCTGGATACACCCCGCCCGGGTGGCGAAACGGCTGACGCCCGGGGAGCCGGCCGGGTGAGACTGTCTCCGGACGGGTCCGGCACGAGGGCCCGGCGAGGGGAGACGGACCGAGATGAACGCGATACGGACCCGGACACGGGGCGCGCTGCTGGCAGCCGGGCGGGGCGTTGTGCTGTCGATCGCCAGCCTGATCGGGTCGATCACTCTCTTCGTGTGGGCCGTGCTCTCCATCGTCTTCATCCCGCTGGGCGTCGGCCTGGTCACCACCCCCTACGTGCTGGAGCTGGTCCGCAAGCACGCCAACCGGCGCCGGCTGCTCGCGGTCACCTGGTGCGACATCCGCATTCCGGTCCCGTACCGCCCCTTCCCGAAGGATGTGCGCTCCGGCTTCACCGGGCAGGTGGAGCGGACCACGCTGCTGCTGAAGGACCCGGCGACCTGGCGGGACATCCAGTGGCTGCTGGTCGACATGACCGCCGGGTATGTGGTGGCGGTCCTGGCCTCCGCGCTGCTGGTGTATCCGGTGGAGGGTTTCGTCCTGGCGGCCGGGTTGTGGCGGGTCTTCACCGATGACCGTTACTGGTACGCGTTCGTGCCGGTCGACAGCCAGGCGACGGGCCTTGCCGCCGCCGCGCTCGGTGTGGTGTTCTTCGCGATCGGCCTGCTGGTCGGCCGGCCGCTGCTGCGGCTGCACTTCGTGATCGCCCGCGCGATGCTGGCCCCCACCCAGGAGCAGGAGCTGGCCCGGCGCATCGACCGGCTGACCGAGACGCGGCACGAGGCCGTGGACACCGCCGCCTCCGAACTGCGGCGCATCGAGCGGGACCTGCACGACGGGGCACAGGCCCGGCTGGTCGCCATGGGGATGAACCTGGGCGCCGTGGAGGCGCTCATCGAGAAGGACCCGGAGCAGGCCAAGAAGCTCCTCGCCATGGCTCGCGAGTCGTCGGCCGAAGCCCTCACGGAGCTGCGCGATCTGGTCCGTGGCATCCACCCGCCGGTTCTCGCCGAGCGCGGACTGGGGGACGCGGTCAAGGCGTTGGCGCTGCGGCTGCCGATCGAGTCGGAGGTCCGGGTGGAGCTGAGCGGCCGGGCGGACGCCGCGGTCGAGTCGGCGGCGTACTTCGCGGTGAGCGAGACGCTGACGAACACCGCCAAGCACTCGGGGGCCGACCGGGTCTGGGTGGACATCCACCACGCGGACGCGATGCTGCGGGTCACCGTCACGGACAACGGCAAGGGCGGTGCCGCGGTCGGAGCCGGCTCGGGTCTGAGCGGAATCGAACGCCGACTCGGTACATTCGACGGCATCATGGCCGTCAGCAGCCCCGCGGGCGGTCCCACCATGGTGACCATGGAGATCCCTTGCGAGTTGTCCTAGCCGAAGATCTCTTCCTGCTGCGCGACGGCCTGGTCCGGCTGCTGGAGGCGTACGACTTCGAGATCGCGGCGGCTGTGGAGACCGGGCCCGAACTGACCCGGGCCCTGGCCGAGTCGGCGCCGGACGTCGCGGTCGTCGACGTCCGGCTTCCGCCGTCGCACACGGACGAGGGCCTGCAGTGCGCGCTGGCGGCCCGGCGGGCCAGGCCGGGGCTGCCGGTGCTCGTGCTCTCGCAGCATGTGGAGCAGTTGTACGCGCGCGAGCTGCTGGCGGACGGCGACGGCGGCATCGGCTATCTGCTCAAGGACCGGGTCTTCGACGCCGACCAGTTCATCGACGCGGTGCGCAGGGTCGCCGCGGGCGGCACCGCGATGGACCCGCAGGTGATCTCGCAGCTGCTGTCGCGGCGCGCGCAGGACAAGCCGATGGGCGGACTGACCCCGCGTGAGCGGGAGGTCATGGAGCTGATGGCCCAGGGCCGTTCCAACGCGGCGATCGCCTCGCAGATGGTGATCACGGAGCGGGCGGTGGCCAAGCACACCTCGAACATCTTCGGGAAGCTCGGCCTGCCGCCGTCCGACGACGACAACCGCCGGGTGCTGGCGGTGCTCGCCTATCTCGACCGGGGCTGAACCGGGCCCGCGGCCGTGGGCCGCGCGGCCCCGTGGGGTGCGCGGCCCCGGCGGTCACGGCGCCGTGGTCAGGTGCAGTGTCGTCGCCCCCAGGTGCGGTGTCGCCCGGGATTCCAGCACCTTCACCCGTACCGAGGTGGCGGTGACCGGAGCGGCCAGGGGCAGGATGCGGCGGTGACCGATCGTCGTCCCCTCGGCGATCCGCTGCCAGGTCCCGCCGATCCGGGCCTCCACGGCGAACTTCTCCACCCGCTGCCCGTGCCGGACGTCCTCACGGACGGCGACCCGGTCGAAGGTGTACGGGGCCGGGCCCTGCTTGCGCACGTCGGTGCCGTAGATCCGGCGTACGTCGGAACCGAAGGCGGTCAGTGACGCGACATCGGCGTCGTCGATCCGGCCGTCCTTGCCCGGCGGGACGTTGAGCAGCAGGGAGGCATTGCGGCCGACGCTCTTCTCGTACAGGTTCATCAACTGCGCGGGCGTCTTGGGCTTCTCGTCCGGGTGGTGGAACCAGCCGGGCCTGATCGAGACGTCGGCCTCTGCCGGGTACCACTGCAGGTAGTTGACGGCCGGGTCGAGGATCATGGCCCGGGAGCCGATGTCGGGGTCGGTCGAGTCGTTGGGGAGGCTGCCGAGCCCGGTCCACGGGTCGGTGACGTGCGGGGTGACGCTCCACTCGGTCTCGCGGGCGATGCCGCTCTCGTTGCCGACCCAGCGCACGCCCTGCGGGCCCTGGAAGACGACGGTGTTCGGCGAGAGCGCCTTGACCATGTCGAACCACTGCTTGACGTCGTACTTCTGGGTGATGCCGGAGCCGGACCAGGGGTTGGCGCCGTCCAGCCAGAGTTCCTCGATCGGCCCGTACTGGGTGAAGAGTTCGTAGAGCTGGTTGAGGTAGTACGCGTCGTAGTCGTCGGCCGTCACCGTGAAGGTGGGGAGCTTGCCGCGCTCGACCGCGGCGGCCCGGTCGTCGCCGGGGACGAGCGTGGGGATGGTGCGCCGGGTGACCGCGCTGCCGTTGCCGAAGCGGCCCTCACCCGCCGGGGCGCGGTCGCCGTCCTCCAGGGCCATGCGCTCGGGCAGGCTGAGCGGCTTGCCCTCGGCCTGCTTCTCCCGGATCGAGTCGACCCACTGCGCGTGCCAGGCGTGCGGGAGTTCGGCGCCGTCGGAGGGCGAGAGGTAGAGCCCGACCTTCAGGCCCGCCTTGCGGGCGGCCTTCACGTACGCGGCCACGACATCGGGGCTGCCGGGGCTGAGCGCGACCGAGTGGTCGGTGTACCGGCTCGGGTAGAGCACGAAGCCGTCGTGGTGCTTGGCGGTGAGCATGACCTGCTCGACACCGGCGGCCTTGTAGGCGCGCATCCACTGGTCGGCGTCGATGGCCTTGGGTGCGAAGAGTTTCTCGTCCTCCGTGCCGGAGCCCCACTCGCGGCCGGTGAACGTGTTCATCCCGAAGTGCGTGAAGGCGGTGACCTCCCGCTGCTGCCAGGCGAGTTGACCGCGGGTGGGAACGATGTTCGCGGCCTTCTCGATGATCCGGTCCGGGCTGTCGCAGGACTCGACGGTCATCTGCGAGGCGGGCTTCACGGGCGCGGTGCACGGGGTGCCCGGTGGCGCCGACCGCTGGTTCGCGGGCTGCTGCGCGACGGCCTGTACGGGGACGAGCGCGGCGGCCGCCGCCAGTGCGAGCGCACTGAGCACACGGGTACGTCGTGCCATGGTTCCCTCCCATTCCCGACCAGCATTGGTCGGATCTCTTGGGTGTCGACGTGCGCATGCTGCCGCACAGAACGGCTCACGGGAAGGGCGCGCACAACATACGTCCTATCTCTCACCTCTAAAGTCCAAGCGCGAAACCCGGGGCCGGAACCGGCTCCCGGCATTCCCGCCCACACCCGCACCCGCGCCCGGCCTCAGTCGCCGAACCAGCCCGGCACGTCCAGCCGGAACGCACCCGCGGGCACCATCGCGCGCAGATCGTCCTCCAGCGCGCGCACCCGGCCCTCGCCGAGCACCCGGACCCATTCGGCACGCAGCCGGTCGAAGCCCTCGGCCGATGCGACCAGGACGTCGACGCCCCGCGCAGCCAGCCGGACCAGCTTGCGCCGACCGTCGCGGGGGTCGTCGACGCGCTCCACGTAACCGAGCCCCTCCAGCTTCTCGACGGTCTTGCCCGCAGCCTGTTTGGAGACCCCGAGCCGTCGGCCGATCTCGCTGGCCGTCGCCCCGTCACGACCGACGGCCTGGAGCGCGAAACCGTACGCGGGCCGCACATCGGGGTGACCCCGCTCGGCGAGCTCACGGTGCAACTCATCGATGATCGACCGGAATCCGGCGAACATCAGCAGGGGCAGCTCGAAGCCCGCCCCGGCGCTCGCGGACGACCCTCCCGCCACCCCGGCCCTCGGCTCAGGCATTGCAAAACTCGACAACCTGGTTTACTTTTTCGTCAATCACGTTGTCGAGTTTAGCGTGAGCACCCACGGTGAGAACCCACCACGAGAGGTCACCCATGCCCACGTCCACGTTCCCCGACCACACCCTCGAATCCGCCCCGCCCGCCGCCCGCGGCGCCATGGAGGCGGTGTCGCGGAAGCAGGGCTACCTGCCCTCCGCGGTCGCCCGGCTCGCCTCGTCCCCCGAGCTGCTCGACGGCTTCCTGAAGATCAGCGCGCTCTTCGAGTCGACCACCCTTGACCCGCTCTCCCGCGAGGCCCTGATCATGACGATGGCGGTCCGCAACGAGTGCCACGTCTGCGTGGCGATGCACAGCGCGAAGCTCACCGCGCTCGACGCCGACCCCGAGGTGCTCGCCGCACTGCGGGAGCAGCGCGTGGTCCCGGACGAACGACTGGAAGCGATACGGCAGTTCACCCTCTCCGTGATCGCGACGGCCGGCGCCGTGGACGACGGGACGCTCCAGGCGTTCCTGGCCCACGGGTACACCGCCCGCAACGCCCTGGAAGTGGTCCTGGGCATCGGCGCGTACACGATGTCGACGCTGGGCAACCGGATGACAGGGGCATCGTTGGATTCCCAACTGGCCGCCTTCGCCTGACCCTCGGCCGCCATCTCTCTCCCCAGGAGAAGGAGGCCCGCCCACCCGGTTGCGGTGGCCGAGCGGCTGGATCGGGGCGAGCCACCGCACACCGGGGTGACCATCGCACGATTCGCTCGTTCTGCCGATCGTGCGCCCACTGCCCGAAGTACCTTTCGCAGCCGCCCCGGCCAGGGCGGCGCAGGCCGCGCTCGTCGCGCACTATCCGCGGCTGGTCCGGCTCGGCTATCTCGTGCTGTCGCCGTCCCTCGGCAGCCATCGCCGCGTTCTGACGGCGCACACGCTGGCCCAGCGGTCGCTGTTGTCGGTGCGCCGGGAAGAGGGTCCGGCCGAGGGCCGCGTCCCGCCGCAGCGTCGGCCCGGCGGCCCGGCGGAGGATCCGTCCTACGCCCATGTCCGCGAGCGGGTGCTGCGTGCGGCGCTGGCGGCGGGCCGTCCATGGCACCGCGTCCGACTGCCGCCGCTCCTCCCGCTGGTGTGGGGGCTGCGCCTGTTGCCGCACTCGGGCGGGTCGGATGAACTCGCCCTGGAGCACGTCCTGTCCGCGCTGTCCGGTCCCGGGCGCGCCGCTCACGTCCTGCGCGGCCTGGAGCGGCTGGCCGACGCCGAGGTGCGGCGGGTGCTGGCCGCTGCCGGGGTGGCGGACCCGCATGCGGCGCTCGCGGAGGCGGACGGCGTGGCGGCACCGTACGCGCTCCTCGCGTCCCCGGAGTTCGATCCCTGTTCGCTCCAGGCCCGCCCGCCGGATCTGCCGCGCCGTCGCCGGCGCGCGAAGGCGGCGGTGGCGGCCGTCGCCGCGCTGCTGGTGTGTGCGGCACTGCTGGGGCTGCCGGGCGGCGGCTGGGGACGCGACACGTCGCCCGCGTCGCCGCGTCCCCGTCAGGCCTTTGCCGCACAGACCCCGGATCCCGGCACGTTGGGCCGGGTGCCGGCGACGTACTGGCGGCGCTCGCCCCGTACCGACTTCAGCTCCTGGCCCACCCGGGGCGACCGCGCCCGGGACGTCCGGCTGCTGCGCCGCGCGCTCACCGCGTGGGCGCGGCCGGACGGCGCGGTGCGCGTGTCGGCGACCGCGGGCACTCCCACGGGGCCGCCGATGGGCGCTCCTCAGCTGCTGTACGCGGGCGGGGTGGGCCGGGCGACGGTGGTGCTGTTCTACGACGGGCTGCGCGTCGTGCGGTACGCCGAACCGCAGGGCCCCGCTCCGGCCGTGGGCGCGGCGCTCGACTTCGCCCGGGTCGACGGTGCCGACAGGGCCTCGGCGGGTGCCCTGGTCGCGGATCGTACGGGCGACCGGATCCGCTACCTCACCGCGCCCTGGGTGCGTGCGGTGTCCGTACGGGATCTGCTCGCTCCGGGCGGCGGCGCGCGGCCCCTGCACCGTACCGCCGACGGCGTGACCGCCGCGCTGAGGAGCACGGTCATGGCCCGGAGCTGTCGCGTCTGGGACGCGATCGAACTGCGTGACGGCTCGACGACCCGTCTGATGACGGATCTCGGCGAGCTGACCCCCGTCCGGCTGACGTCGGGCCCGCCGTCCGCACCGCACGATGTCGACGGGCGGGCGGAGCGGGACAGTTGGGCGCGGACCGCCTGCCTGCTGCCGGCGGTCCGTTCGCACGGTGTGCGAGCGGTGAACTCCTGGCAGTACGCCGAGCAGCCGCTGCCCGAGGGCAACGGCTCGGCGCGCTGGCTGTGCACCAGGGCGGAGACCTGGCGGGGCACCGGGAGCCGGGTGCTCGCCCAGTTCCAGGCCCCGTCGGCCCCGTCCGTGGCGACGGGCGGGCCGCCCGGAGCGGTCGCGGCCCGTGCCGAGGACTCACCGGCGTGCGGAACGCGCGATCCACGGGTGCTGGCCGGGGTGCTGTGGAAGTCGCACGGCGGCCACTGGTACGTACTGGCCGCGGGCAGCGAGCAGTTCGTCTCGCTGACCACGTCGGGCGGGGTGGAGGGGAGGTCCGACGGCCGGTTCCTCGCCGTACCCGCCGGGGCGGGCGACCGGGCACGGCTGAACGGAACACTGGCGGACGGCGGCCGGGTGGGCGCCCTGCGCTGACCGCCCCGAACTCCCGGGGAGGGCCGGGAATTTCCACGCACGCCTCTGTTCCCGTGGCTTACCCATCAGTACATTGACACCATGTCTAACACGCAGCCAGCGCCGGTCGCGTCGGAGCGGACGCAACTCATGGCCCGCAAGGTCTCCTTCGCCTGGGAGAAGACGCCCCTGCACTGGGTGCCGGGCGATCCGTTCACCACGCACACCATCAATGTGCTCCATCTGCTGCTGCCCGCCGGGGAGCGATGGTTCATCCATGTGTACCGGCAGGTGCTGCCGTACATCCATGACGAGCAGCTGCGCCAGGACGTCATCGGGTTCATCGGCCAGGAGGCCGTGCACTCCCAGGCGCACGACGACGTCCTGCCGCGTCTGAAGGAGCTCGGTCTCGATCCAACGCCGTACACCGCGCAGGTCGACTGGTTCTTCGAGAAGCTGCTGGGCGACCGGACGCTGCCGCCGGGCCGGGCGCGCAAGTGGTGGCTGATGGAGCGAGTGGCGACGATCGCGGCGATCGAGCACTACACCGCCTTCCTGGGCGACTGGGTGCTGAACGCCGACGAGCTGGACCGGCGCGGCGCCGATCCGACGATGCTGGACCTGCTGCGCTGGCACGGCGCGGAGGAGGTCGAGCACCGCTCGGTCGCGTTCGACGTGTTCATGTATGTCGACGGCAGCTACCGGCGGCGGGTACGGACCTGGGCCACGGCATTCACCGCACTGCTCTTCTTCTGGCAGCGCGGCACGCGTTTCTTCATGGAGAACGACCCGACCCTGCCGCACGGCAAGGCCTCGTTCAAGGAGTTCTGCGCCAGCGGCAGGCGCGGCACCCTGCCCGCGACCGGTGATCTGCTGCGCTCCATCCCCCGCTACCTGAGCCACGCCTACCACCCCTCGCAGGAGGGCAGCACCGCCCAGGCCGTCGACTATCTCGCCCGGTCGCCCGCGGCCACGGCCGCCGAGGCCCGTATGACGGGAACCAGCTGACCATGCCGCTCCCCCTGCCCCGCCTGCGCACCGCCGTCCTCGTCACCGGCGCCGCGCTGCTCGCGAAGCGGGCCATGCGCAAGCGCGTCCGCAACTCCCCGCTCTGGCCGCTGCCGGCCCTGGAGAACCCGGTCTCGGGCCACTCCGACCGCCGCTCCACCACCACCCGCCGGCTGCTGATCACCGAGCGGACCAGCCCCGCCGAGGGCGTGGTCCGGCTCCGCCTGGAGGGCCCCGGCCTGCCCGCCTGGCAGCCGGGCGCGCATCTCGATCTCCTCCTTCCCTCCGGCCTGGTCCGCCAGTACTCCCTCTGCGGGGACCCGGCCGACCGTGACACGTACACGATCGCGATCCGGCTGGTCGAGGACGGCCGGGGCGGCTCCCACGAGGTGCACACCCGGCTCCACGAGGGCATGGAGGTCGAGATCCGCACCCCCCGCAACCGCTTCCCCCTCGCCGAGGCCCCCGCGTACCTCTTCGTCGCGGGCGGCATCGGCATCACCCCGATCCTGCCGATGCTGCGGTCCGTGGCCGCCTCGGGCGCCGACTGGCGGCTGCTGTACGGCGGGCGGTCCCGCGCCTCGATGCCCTTCCTGGACGAGATCGAGAAGCTGGGCGCGGAGGGCGGCCGGGTGACGATCGTCCCCGCCGACGAGGCGGGCCACCCGGACGCCGCCGCGGCCCTGGCGGACACGGCCGAGGGCACCGCCGTCCACTGCTGCGGCCCGGAGCCCCTGATGGACGCGGTCGCCGCCGCCCTCCCGCCCGGCCGCACCCTGCATCTGGAACGCTTCACGGCGGCGACCGCGTCGTCCACCGGCTCCGGCCCCTTCGAGGTCGAACTGCGGCGCTCCGGCCGCACGGTCCGGGTGGCACCGGACCAGTCGGTGCTGGCCGCGGTGCGCGAGGAGCTTCGTCACGTCTCGTACTCCTGCGAGCAGGGCTTCTGCGGAACGTGCCGACAGCGCGTCCTGGAGGGCGAGATCGACCACCGTGACGAACTCCTGACGGACTCGGAACGGGACGATTCGATGCTGATCTGCGTGTCGCGGTGCCGGGGGGAGAGGCTGGTGCTGGACCTGTGACGGCGGATGGCCGGATGTCGCCCGGCGCGGTGGGCCGGCCCGGCCCGCCACCCCTCCCCCACGGCCCCACTCGGTACGCTGTCCACCATGACGACCGGGGTGCGGCGCAGGATGGGCGTCGAGGAGCGCAGGCAGCAGCTGATCGGTGTCGCGCTGGAGCTGTTCAGTCACCGTTCCCCGGACGAGGTGTCGATCGACGAGATCGCGGCCGCCGCCGGGATCTCGCGGCCGTTGGTCTACCACTACTTCCCGGGGAAGCAGAGCCTGTACGAGGCGGCGCTGCGACGGGCGGCCGACGAGCTGGCGGCCCGGTTCGTGGAGCCGCCCGAAGGCCCCCTCGGGGAACGGCTGTTGAGGGTGATGGGCCGGTTCTTCGACTTCGTCGAGGAGCACGGGCCGGGGTTCTCGGCGCTGATGCGGGGCGGACCCGCGGTCGGGTCGTCGACGGCCAACGCGATGATCGACGGGGTGCGGCAGGCGGCGTACGAGCAGATCCTGGCCCATCTGGGGGTCGAGGATCCCCCCGCTCGGCTGGAGTTGGTCGTGCGCTCGTGGGTGTCGCTGGCCGAGTCGACGGCGCTGATCTGGCTGGACGGGCGGCGGATCCCGCGCGAGGAGCTGGAGTTGCAGCTGGTGCACGACTTCGCGGCGCTGGCCGCGGTGAGTGCCGCGTACAGCACGGAGATGGCGGGCGTCGTGCTGCGGGTCCTCGGGCAGGAGCCGGCGGACGGGCCGTTCGGGGAGCTGTGGAACCGGCTCTCCGCGCTGGCGCCCGCCGTACCGGCCGTTCCCGTGCAACGACTGCCGTAGCCCTGGACGGGACGCCCCTCAGCTGAGGAGTTCGACCTGGAGCGCGGCCGCCAGGCCGACCTCCGCGTTGTCCGTCCGGCCCCGGTCGAAGGCGCGCTGGTAGGCGGCGTCACCGACGGCCGCGCGGGCCTGGCGTTCGCACGCCTCGCGCAACGGGCCCAGCTCCGGGGTGCCGCGCTGCGGGTGGCCGACCATGCGCCAGTAGACCTGTCCCGTGCCGTACACCCGGGCGGCGCGGGCGCCCGCGCCCTGGGCGGCGATCGCCGCGGCCAGGATGTCCAGGCCGAGCGCGATACCGAAGCTGTCGCGCATGCGGTGCTTGCCCGCGAGCATCGAGCGCGCGTAGGAGGCGGAGGATTCGGCGTCGCCCCGCAGCAGGGCGATCAGGGCGAGTTGGTAGTCGACGTAGCTGCGGGTCCAGCACTCGTCCTGGGCCTCGCAGGCCGCGCGCAGGGCCATGGCCGCCTTCGCCGCCTCGTCCAGCCGTCCCAGGCCGGTCAGCGCGAAGACCGTGATGAGGTGGCAGCGCAGCCGGTAGGCCGATTCGAGCGGGGTGGCGGCGCCGGTGGTGCGCAGCACCCGGTCGACCTGGCGCAGGCTCGCCTCGGGGCGGCCGGTCATCAGATGGGTGAGCCCGCACAGATAGGCGGCGGCGAGGATGCCTTCGTCGGTCCCGTCGTGCGCCGCCGACCGGGTGCACTCCCTGCCCAGGCGCTGGGCGGCCGGGTAGTCGCCCTGGAGCATGACGGTGATGCCCAGCACCCACAGGGCGCGGGTGCGGTGGGGGCCCTCGGCCGGTCCGACGTCCAGGGCGCGCTGCGCGTATTCACGGGTCTGCGGCAGATGACCGCAGCAGCACCAGAAGAAGCCGATCCGGCCCGCCATCTCCTGGGCGGCCACGGTGTCGTGGGCCAGCAGGTGGTCGAGGGCGGCGCACAGGTCGGCGTGCGACTCGGCGATGCGGTGGTACCAGAAGATCTGGTCGTCGCCGGTCCAGCCCGCGTGGGCGTAGCGGGCCAGGCCGAGGAAGCAGGCGGCGTGCCGGTCGGCGGCGGCCCGTTCCTCGCCGAGTTCGGCGAGCCACATCCGTCCGTACTCGCGGATGGTGTCGAGCATCCGGTGGCGTGCGCCGTCCCGGCTGACGACGGACTTGGCGACCAGGCCGCTCAGCGCCTCGGCCACGCCGTCCGCGGTGAGCGGTCCCTCGGCGCAGATCTCGCGCGCCGCGGCCTCGTCGAAGTCGCCGCGCAGGACGGTCAGCCGCGCCCAGAGCAGCCGTTCCAGCGGGGTGCACAGCTCATGGCTCCAGCCGATGGCGGTCCGCAGGGCACGGTGGCGCGGCGGCCAGGCCGACGCGTCGGTCGGTACGTCGAAGCGGGAGCCGATCCGTACGGCCACCTGCTCGACGGTGTCCCGGCCGAGGGCTCCCGCCGCGAGTTCGATGGCGAGCGGAATGCCTTCGAGACGGCGGCAGATCTCTTCGGCGGCCTCGGCGTTGCCCGGCGCGTCGAGGGCCAGCCGTGGTGCCGCCGCGGCCGCCCGGTCCCGGAACAGGGTCAGTGCGTCACCGGCGCCCTCGACGGGCAGCGGTTGCACCTCGACGAGGCGTTCGCCCCTGATGCCCAGGGGCTGCCGGCTGGTGGCCAGCACGGTGAGGCCGGGTGACGTGGTGAGGATCTCGCCGAGCAGATGCGCGCATGCGGAGCGCAGATGCTCGCACGAGTCGAGGACCAGCAGCACTTCCTTGTCGGCGAGCCATTCGCACAGCGCGTCGATGGGCATGCGCAGGGTGTGGTCGCAGAGCCCGACGGCGTCGGAGACGGTCGCGATGAGCAGTCCGTCGTCGTGGAGCGGGGAAAGGTCCGCCCACCAGGCTCCGTCGCGGTGTGCGGGCGCCGCCTGCCGGGCCGCGCGGACCGCGAGCCTGGTCTTGCCGACGCCGCCGCTGCCGGTGAGGGTGGTCAGCCGGTGCGTGGCGAGGGCGTGTTCGAGCCGGGCAAGATCCGCTTTCCGTCCGACAAAGCTCGTTGTCTCCTCGGGGATGTTGCTCGCCATGGTCACCGTCGCCGAAAACAGATGGACCGACCGGTCCCGGCCCCTGGTTCCGTACGGTTCAGGCATGGGAGGAACCTGACGTACCGGAAAGGGGGCCGGGACCGGCCGGAGGTGGGAGGGCGCGCCCGGAAGTGCGGTACTGCGGCACTCCCGGACGGCTGCGGCCTCCCAACGTAGACCGTCGCGGCTCAGTTCAGGGAAAACACCGCCACTGTGCGGCCCGGGACGGTGAAGCTTCCCGAACTCCGCCCGTACGTGGACTTCTTCACGGTAGAATCCGCGCCCGCGGCCTGGACGGGATGCAGGGCGTACCGCTTCCCCGCCAGACCGGAGATCCGCTGGGTCTCGGTGCCGGGGGCCGCGTTGAGGACGACCACCAGCCTGCCGAGCCGCATGGTGATCACCCCCGGCGTCTCGTCCTTCCCCGAGAGCGGGAAGGACAGGGTGGACTGCACCTGCCCGGTAGTGGCGAGATCGAAGTCCTTCTCCGTCGCACGGATGGTGAGCAGGTCCCGGTAGGCGGCCGATGCGCCGTCGATCTGCGCGCACCCCGGCTTGAGCGCGGCGTCCGCCAGCAGCGGCCGTGCGTAGGACCACTTGGACGCGTTGTCGGCGGCCGGCGGCAGCCCGCGGCCGAAGCCGTTGCCGTCGCGGCAGTCCCAGTGCAGGGCGTTGAACCAGTCATCGCTGTCGTAGGAGTTGCGGTCCAGGGACTTGGAGCGCAGCAGGTCGGTGCCGGCCTGGGAGAGCGAGGGGCCCTGCGAGAGGGTGGCCGTCGCCATCGCCAGGACCTGCATGCGGGCCCGGTCCGCCGCCGAGGTGCCCGCCGGGAGCTTGAAGGCGAGTGCGTCGTACAGCGACTCGTTGTCGTGGGCGTCCGCGTAGGCGAGGGCGTCGCCGGGGGTGGCGGCGTATCCGGCGGGGGCGCCGTTGTAGTCGACGCCGGATCCCTTGACGGTCCTCCCGGAGGAGTCGGTGAAGGTGTAGTCGGCGAGGTTGCCGGTGAGGCCGACCTTGATCAGGTCCTGGTAGTGGAGCAGCCGGGCCTTCTGTTCGGCCTTCGTGCCGTTGGCGGTCGAGGCGTTGGGGTCGGTGTAGAGGCCGGTGGCGAAGCCCTGCACGCCCGGGTCCTCGTCGAAGGGGCTGCCGCCGCGGACGGCGTCGCGGGCCCGGTCGGAGAAGGTGGCGATGCCGGTGCCGGCCATGTTCTTCTGGGTGGCCTGGACGAAGCGGGCGTCGTCGGCGACCTCGCCGAAGTTCCAGCCCTCCCCGTACAGGACGATCTTCTTGCCGTCGACGCCGTCCTTCGCCGGGGTCAGCGCGTCCAGCGCCTTGCGGACGGCGAGGATGTTGGCCTTGGGGTGGTGGCCCATGAGGTCGAAGCGGAAGCCGTCGACCTTGTACTCCTTGGCCCAGGTGACGACCGAGTCCACGACGAGCTTGCCCATCATGGTGTTCTCGGGCGCGGTGTTGGCGCAGCAGGTGGAGGTGGCGACGGTGCCGTCGTCCAGCAGCCGCTGGTAGTAGCCGGGGACGATCCGGTCGAGTACGGACTTGTCGTCCTGGCCGGAGGCGACGGTGTGGTTGTAGACGACGTCCATGACGGTCCGCAGGCCCGCGCCGTTCAGCCCCTGGACCATCTGCCGGAACTCGACGGTGCGCCGGGTGCCGTTCGGATCGGAGGCGTAGCTGCCCTCCGGGACGGTGTAATGCAGCGGGTCGTAGCCCCAGTTGAAGCCGTCGCGCGCCGCGGTCTTCGCGACACAGGCCTGCTGCTCCTCTGAGTCGGGGGCGTACACGGACAGGTCGCAGGCCGGTTTCCGCTGGTCGGACTTGTTCTCGGGGATGGTGCCGATGTCGAAGGCGGGCAGCAGGTGGACGTAGCTCGTGCCGGCCTCGGCGAGCCGCTTGAGGTGCCGCATCCCGTCGGAGCGGGTGTCGGTGAAGGCGAGGTATGCGCCGGGGTGCTTCGAGGTGCGGTCCGCGATCGAGAAGTCGCGGATGTGCAGCTCCTGGATCTGGGCGTCACGCAGTGGGACGGCGGCGGGCTTCTTCAGCCCGGACCAGCCCTTCGGCGCGAGGCCCGGGTCGTCGAGGTCGACCACGAGGCTGCGCGCGGAGTCCGTGGTCAGCGCGGTGGAGTAGGGGTCGGTGACCTTGTTGGTGACGATCTTCTGCACGGTGGGCGCCCAGACGTCCACCACATAGCGGTAGGGCTTGCCCGTCCACTTCTTGGTGCCCGTGACGGACCAGACGCCGGTGCGGTCGTCGCGCCGCATCGGGACGTTCTTCCCGTCGAGTTCCAGGGCGACGGTCTGCGCGGTGGGCGCCCAGACGGACAGCGTGGGGCGGCCGCGGTCGAAGACCGGGCCGAGCGAGGCGGTGGCCGCGTTCTTCCCGTAGAGGTCGTCGAGCACTCCCGCGCTCTGTACGCCGGTGGCGGCGAGCAGGGCGCCGTTGGCGGCGCGCTGGGTGGCGATCAGCTGGCCGCGCAGCGCCTCGCGCACCCGGTCCCGGTCGCGGACGTCGACGGTGAACGCCGGATAGTCCTTGAGGTGCGGGTACTTCGCCTTCTGTGCGTCGGTCAGCGCGGACGGCGTGAGCCGCAGCCACTGCCCCTCGTCGGAGAGTGCCCCGTCGACGACGGAGATACCTCCGTCCTTCGCGTGGACGAGCTGCTGGCTGGTGGCCTCGGTGGCCTTCACCTTCCATACGACGGTGTCGGCGTCGATCCACTGCGCCTCGGCCTTGGTGAGGTCGGGCGTGGGTACGCCGCCGCTCTGCGGCAGCAGATAGCCGGGGGTGGAGCCGAGCATCCAGACCTCGTGCCCGTAGGTGGCGAGGTCGAGCGACTGGTCGCTGGGGAGGTCCTTCTCGTCGCCCTTGTGCAGGATGTAGCTGAGCAAGGTCGCGCCGTCGGTGAGCGGCACCTCGAAGGTGACGCCGGAGGCGTCCTTCTTCACCGGCTGGAGCGGTTTGGCCCAGTCGGTGGGGTTCTTGGCACCGGTCCAGGTGTGCAGCCCCCAGCCGTCGTAGGCGCCGTCGGCCCGGTAGTAGTGCAGTACGGCCTTCGTGGTGTCCTGCGGCGGGTAGGCACCGGCGGGGGCCTCGTCGGCCTGGCCGTCCTTGTCCTGCTCGATCCAGACCTGTCCGGTCCTCGCGAGGTCGACGGTGCGCTGCGGACCGTCGGCGGTGCCGGACTTCTCCACGGTGTACGGGAGGGAGGAGGCGCCCTCGTCGAGCTTGATCCAGGCGAAGGCGCCGTAGGCGTCCCGCCCGGTGAACGCGGCGGCCTCGTCGCCCGCCTTGAGCTGCCAGCCGTCGTAGTCGCCGTCCGCACGCCGGTAGTGGACGACGGCGTAGTCGCGTTCGACCGCGACGGGCTTCTCGGCGACGGGCGCCGCTCCGGCCGTGGACGAGGCGAGGGCACTCGCGGTCCGGCCGGCACGGTCGACGACAACGGCCTTGTACCGCAGGGGAGTTCCGGTGGCGACCGGGTCGCCCACGGTCTGGGTGACCCGGTACGGGGCGTGGTCGGCGGAACCGAGGGTGACCCACTTCCCGTTGCCCGTCTGGGCGGCGAAGACCACGCGGTTGAGCTGTCCGCCATCGACGTCCGCGGAGATCTCGACGGTGCCGGTGGCTCCGGCGGCCGGGGCCTTGAGGGTGATCGACGGCTTGGCGGCGGGCTCGCCCATCGTCTTCTCGGCGCGCAGGACGAGGCTGGACAGGGCGGGCACCGTCACGGTGATCTTCCTGTCGGCGCCACTGCGGACCGTTCCCGAACCCCCGTACAGCGTACGGAAGTTCATACCGGCGGACGCGGTGGGAAGCGCGACGGTCCTCGGCCCGGTGCCGTTGTTCGTGGCGACGACGTACTCGTGTCCCCGCTCGGGGTCCGTACGGGAGAAGGCGTGGACGGGGCCTTCGGCGTACCGCTCCGTCTGGACGCCGTCGCGCAGTGCCGGGTTCTTCCTGGTGAGCTCGGAGAGCGCGGCGATGTTCCGGTACAGGGGGTGGCTCGTGTCGTACGCGTCGGAGGCGTGGGTGCGGTCGGTGCCCAGTTCGTCGTCGTCGAGGTAGTCGGGGGTCTTCGAGGCGAACATGGTCTGGCGGGCGTCCTTGTCGCCGCCCGCGCCGGTGAAGCCCTGCTCGTCCCCGTAGTAGACGACGGGGTTGCCCCGGCTGAGGAACATCAGCTCGTTGGCGAGCCGGGCCCGCTGGACGAGTTCCGCGTCGTCCGCCTTCGGGTTGTCCTGCTTGAGGAACGACCCGATGCGGCCCATGTCGTGGTTGCCGAGGAAGGTGACCTGCTCGTAGGCGTTGGCCTTGTCGGTGGTGTAGCGGTAGTCCTCACCGAGGACGGCGGCGAGCTTCGAGGCCGGGGCGCCCTGCGAGGCGTACTGCCGGGCCGCCTCCTGGAACGGGAAGTCGAGCGTCGCGTCGAGCCTGCCCCGGGTGACGTAGGGCGAGGTGACGGCCGGGTCGGCGGAGTAGACCTCGCCGAACATGAAGAAGTCCTTGCGCCCGTGCCGGGCCGCGTAGGTGTCCAGTGCCGTCGCCCACTGGGTCCAGAAGTCCAGGTCGACGTGTTTGACGGTGTCGATCCGGAAGCCGTCGATGTCGAAGTCCCGGACCCACTTCTCGTAGATCTTCTCCATGCCGGAGACGACCTCGGGCCGCTCGGTCCACAGGTCGTCGAGCCCGGAGAAGTCGCCGTACGTGGTGGACTCGCCGGCGTAGGTCGAGTCGCCGCGGTTGTGGTACATCGTCGGGTCGTTGAGCCAGGACGGGACCTTGGTCCCGGTGTTCCGGGGGGTGTACGGGAACGAGTCCGCGTCCACCTTCGCCAGGCCCTTGCTGTCGTCGAACGGGCGGCCGTCCCGGTCCAGGTACGGATAGGCGCCCTTGGGCCGGTAGCCGTAGGTCTTCTCGGCGTAGTCGACGGTGTCCGCGGTGTGGTTGGTGATGACGTCGAAGAAGACCTTCATGCCCTTGCCGTGGGCCCTGTCGATCAGTTTCGACAGGTCGGCGTTGGTCCCGAAGTGGGGGTCGACCTGGGTGAAGTCGGTGATCCAGTAGCCGTGGTAGCCGGCCGAGGCGTCCTTGCCGGTGCCCTGGACGGGGCGGTTCTTGAAGATCGGGGCGAGCCAGATGGCGGTGGTGCCGAGGCCCTTGATGTAGTCGAGCCGCTCGGTCAGGCCCTTGAGGTCGCCGCCCTGGTAGAAGCCCTTGTCCGTGGGGTCGTAGCCGGTCTCCACCCGCGAACCGGTGAGCCCGCCACGGTCGTTGGAGGTGTCCCCGTTGGCGAACCGGTCGGGCATGACGAAGTAGAACTGCTCACGCGTCAGATCGTGACGGGCGGGCTCGGCGGCCAGCCGGGCGTCCGAGGGCGGGCCCGGGGGCCTCGGCGCGGCGGACGCGGATGCCGCCGGGAGGACGGGGAGGAGCGCGGCGCAGAGTGCGGCCACGGCTCCCCGCCCGAGGGTGGAACGGGACACGGGCAAGGTCTCCTTGTGTGCGGGGTGAGGATCTCGGGGCGGGCCGGACCACCGGGTGGCGGGGTGGGGCGACCCACCCCGACGCGGCCCGGCCCGTGCGCCGGTGCTGGGCGCCGCGGGCGGGCCCGGACCGGTCACCGGCGTCAGCTGCGCCAGACGTCGCCCGTCAGCGTCGCCCTGCCGGACGACGGAACGGTCGCGGTGCGGTTCGCGCCGCTCTCCCAGGTGACGTTGCCGCTCGCGTCCTTGCGGAGGTACTTGTACTCGAACGAGGTTCCCGCGGGCATGTCCACATCGAGCTTCCAGACCGGGTACGTCGCCGGGTCGAGCTTCAGCGCGCTGCCGGTGTTCCAGTTGCCGAGGGCCGACTGGTTGCCGGTGACGTAGATGTTCTGGCCGAGCTGGGTGGTGGCGTCGACGCCGAACGAGGCGCCGGAGGTGCCGGTGCCGGGCTCCGTGGTGCCGCCGCCCGCGCAGGTACGGGCGTTCACCTGCAGCGCGACGGCCGTGTCGGCGCCGAGCGTCGCGGTGAACCGGCCCGAGCCGTCGACCGTGACGCCCTTGCCGGACTGGATGTCGCAGTAGGCACCGGCGGGCAGCGACGTCTGGAACGTACGGGTCAGCGAGGAGGCCTCGTGGTTGATCGCGACATACGCCTTGGAGCCGCGGCCGAACGCGATCTGGTCGCCACCGTTGTCCCACCAGTTCGTGACGGACTCGCCGCGGGCGGTGTTGCGGAAGCCCACCATGGAGGAGATCTCGCGCCAGGCGTGCTGGCACTTCCAGCCGTCGCTGTAACAGGCGTTCACCGTGCCGGCGCCCGGCGGCCCGGCGTCCTTGTCGGACCACTCGTAGCCGGAGTGGACGTCGGGCGAGCCGTACGGCCAGGCCAGCATGAAGACACTGGCGAGGGTGTACTTGGCGCCGTCCTTGTAGTTCAGCGTGTCGCCACCGCGCTCGGTGTCGTGGTTGTCGACGAAGACCGCGGCCTTCGACGAGGGCATGAAGCCCCAGCCCTCGCCGAAGTTCTTCAGATAGGCGAGGTTCTCGTTGTTGAAGACCTGCTTGAGGCCGCGGGCGTACCGGAACTCCTGGACGTCCCCGGTGCCGGTGTACTCGTCGGGCGAGACGGCCTCGCCCGCCCCGTAGATCGCCTCCTGCTTCCAGTAGGCGTTCGGGTTGCTCAGCCGCGACTTGATGTCGGCGAGGTCGGCGGCGGGCATGTGCTTGGCGGCGTCGATGCGGAAGCCGTCGACGCCGAGGGAGAGGAGGTCGTCGAGGTATCCGGCGATCCTGCCGCGGACGTACTCCTCACCGGTGTCCAGGTCGGCGAGGCCGACGAGTTCGCAGTTCTGGACGTTGGCCCGGTCCTGGTAGTTGCTGATCTGCGCCGTGCAGTCGTCCATGTCGGGCGCGGAGTACACACCGGGGTAGTTGTACTTGGTATACGAGGAGCCGCCGGTTCCGGTACCCGATCCCGCCGACATGTGGTTGATGACGGAGTCGGCGACGACCTTGACTCCGGCGCTGTGGCAGGTGCTGATCATCCGGGCGAAGGACGCGCGGTCGCCGAGCCGGCCGGCGATCTTGTAGCTGACCGGCTGGTACGAGGTCCACCACTGGCTGCCCTGGATGTGCTCCTGGGGCGGCGAGACCTGCACGTAGCCGTAGCCGGCCGGACCGAGGGAGTCCGTGCAGGCCTTGGCCACGGAGTCGAACTTCCACTCGAAGAGGACGGCTGTGACGTCCTTGTCGCCCGGCGTGGACGCCTGGGCGGTCGTGGTGGGGGCCACCAGGGCGGCGGCGCCCGCTATCAGCGCGAGCGCCGCGGACAGTGGTCTGCGTGCCATGCTTCCTCCTGCTGTGGGGGGAAATGCGGGTGACGGTGCAGCCTCACGTGGCAACGCGCCCTGCCCTCAAGGCTCCTGAATGTTCTTGCTGCAAGAATGCAAACCTTGCCGCAGCGCAGACCGTACGATCCCGCCCGGCCCCGGTCAACCCTTTGGACACCGGCCGCTCACATCCACGAAATCCAGCGGTTTTCTTACTGCAAGGACTTACGCAAAACATTGCAGTGCTGTTACGTTGCTCCCGACTCCGGTCCGGTCGGCCGGGGGTTCCGGCGACCCCGGGGCCCCACGCGCCCGGCCGGCCGGGCCGGTCACGGACAAGAGAGGCACCCGGAGTCGCTCACTCCCCGCCGGCCCGTTCAGGGCCGACTCCCGGTGCCTCTCCTGTACGCCCGGACCCCGTACGCCCAGATCCCGTACGCCCGGACCCCGTACGCCCGGATCCCGTACGCCCGGACGTCTCCCGGCCGGGCCTCAGACGCCGCGGACCGCCGCGGTGGATCCCCGTACCACCAGCTCCGGCTGGAACACGTACTCCGTGCGCTGCACGGGGCTGCCGCCGATCTCCTCCAGCAGGGCGCTCACCGCGGCCGCCGCCATCGCCTGCACGGGCTGACGCACCGTCGTCAGCGGTGGATCCGTGAACGCGATCAGCTGCGAGTCGTCGAAGCCCACCACCGACACGTCGCGCGGCACGTCGAGCCCGCGCTCCCGCGCCGCACGCACCACGCCCAGCGCCATCAGGTCACTGCCGCAGACGATGCCCGTGCACCCCAGGTCGAGCAGCGCACCGGCCGCGACCTGGCCGCCCTCGACACCGAACAGCGCGGAGCACACCAGGAGTTCGGCCTCGGCACGGTCCAGCCCCAGCAGGTTCACGGCCGCCGCGACGAAACCCTCCCGCTTGCGACGGGACGGCACATAGCGCTGTGGTCCGACGGCCAGACCGACCCTGCGGTGGCCGAGTTCGGCGAGGTGCCCGACGGCCATCCGTACGGCTGCGGAGTCGTCGGGTGAGACGAAGGGGGCGCTGATCCGTTCGTTGTAGCCGTTGATCAGGACGAACGGCACGCCGCGTTCGGTGAGCGCGGCGTACCGTGCGGGGTCGGTCGACAGGTCGGCGTGCAGCCCGGAGAGGAAGACGATCCCGCCGACGCCGCGTTCGACGAGCTGCTCGACGAGCTCGTCCTCGGTGGCGCCGCCCGGCGTCTGGGTGCAGAGCACCGGCGTGTAGCCGTGTCCGGCCAGTACCTGTTCGACGGACTGCGCGAAGGCCGGGAAGATCGGGTTGGTGAGTTCGGGCGTCACCAGTCCGATCAGCCCCGCGCTGCGCCGGCGCAGCCGTACGGGGCGTTCGTAGCCGAGGATGTCCAGCGCCGCGAGGACCCGCTGACGCGTGGTGTCCGCGACGCCGGGCTTCCCGTTGAGCACCCGGCTGACGGTCGCCTCGCTGACCGCCGCCTGGCCGGCGATGTCCGAGAGCCTCGGCGCACCGCCGGTTCCAGGGCCCTTCTTCCGGAGGTTGCCGGGCTCGGCCCGATCCGGAAGAGAGGCCCTGGGCAGGGGGACCGTCACACCGTCCACCACACCGTGGTGTCCGCGGGCAGCTCGATCTCGGCGCCGTCGGTGACGACCGGGGTGCTGGACAGCAGGACGGTGCCGCGCACGGGGATGCGCACCGGGCGGGACGTCGTGTTGACGGTGCAGACGAAGCCGGGGCGGGCGAAGATCAGCAGCCCCTCGGGGGCCTGGAGCCACTCCACCCCGGTCCCGGCGCCGAGCCCCGGGTGCGCCCGGCGGGCGGCGATCGCGGACCGGTACAGCTCCAGCGTGGAACCGGCGGCGCCGGTCTGCGCCTCGACGCTCAGCTCGCCCCAGCCCTCGGGCTGGGGCAGCCAGCTGCCGCCACTGCCGAAACCGTACGAGCTGCCGTCGCGGATCCACGGGATCGGCACCCGGCAGCCGTCGCGGAAGCCGTCCTGGCCCTCCGCGCGGAAGAACGACGGGTCCTGGCGGGCCTCGTCGGGCAGGTCGGTGACATCGGGCAGGCCGAGCTCCTCGCCCTGGTAGACGTACGCCGAGCCGGGCAGCGCCAGCATCAGCAGGGTGGCGGCGCGGGCGCGGCGCAGGCCCAGCTCACGGTCGCCGGCCTCACGGATCTGGGTGCCGAGACCGGGCGGGTTGGCGAACCGGGTGGTGTGCCGGGTCACGTCGTGGTTGGACAGCACCCAGGTGGCGGGGGCGCCGACCGGACGCATCGCGTCGAGCGAGGTGTCGATGACCTCGCGGAGCTCGGCCGCGTCCCAGGCCGTGGAGAGGTACTGGAAGTTGAACGCCTGGTGCATCTCGTCGGGGCGTACGTAGTTGGCGGTGCGCTCGACGGTGGGGGTCCAGGCCTCGGCGACGAGGATCCGCCCGCCCGTCGCCCACCACCGCCCTTCCGACGAAGGCCCCTCGGGCCCCTTCTTCGCGGGGTACTCGTCGAGGATGATGCGCCAGGAACGGTAGATCTCGTGGACCCCGTCCTGGTCGAAGAACGGCATGACGTCGTTGCCGAGCAGCTTGAGCTGGTCGTGGGTGCCGAGGTCGGGCAGGCCCTCGGCCTTGACGAGGCCGTGGGCGACATCGACCCGGAAGCCGTCGACGCCCATGTCGAGCCAGAAGCGCAGGATCGAGCGGAACTCGTCGGCGACGGCCGGGTGTTCCCAGTTGAAGTCGGGCTGCTCGGGCGCGAACAGGTGGAGGTACCAGTCGCCCGGGGTGCCGTCCGGGTCGGTGGTCCGGGTCCAGGCGGGGCCGCCGAAGATGGACTCCCAGTCGTTGGGCGGGAGTTCGCCGTCCACGCCCTTGCCGGGGCGGAAGTGGTAGCGCTCGCGCAGCGCCGAGCCGGGGCCCTCGGCGAGGGCGCGCCTGAACCACTCGTGCCGGTCGGAGGAGTGGTTGGGCACCAGGTCCACGATGATCCGCAGGCCCAGGTCGTGGGCGTCCCGGATCAGCGCGTCGGCGTCCAGCAGGGTGCCGAACATGGGGTCGATGGCACGGTAGTCGGCGACGTCGTAGCCCGCGTCGGCCTGCGGGGACGCGTAGAACGGGCTGAGCCAGACCGCGTCCACGCCGAGGTCCTTGAGGTGCTGGAGTCTGCCGCGTACGCCTGCGAGATCGCCCATGCCGTCGCCGTTGCCGTCGGCGAAGCTCCGTGGATAGACCTGGTAGATCACCGCGTCCTGCCACCAGCCGGTCTGGTGGGCCGGAGCGTCGCCGAACGTGCCGGTGGAGGGGGCAGCGAGGTGCTGGGTCATGTCGTCCCTGAGGTGTCTGGGTGGGGAGCGTCGCCGGGACCGGGGGTACCCGGCGTCGCCGTGACTTGGTGCGTGCGGGGCGTACGGGGTGTGCCGTGTCAGCCCTTGACGGCTCCGGCGGACATGCCGGTGACCAGGTGGCGCTGGGCGAAGAGGAAGACCAGGGCCGCGGGTATCGCGATGAGCACGGACGCGGCGGTCATCACGCCCCACTGGGCCCCGTACTGGTTGACGAAGAGCTGCAGTCCGCCGGCGAGGGTGAGGTTGTCCTCGCCGACCATGAAGGCGGAGGCGTACGCCACTTCGCCCCACGCGGTGATGAAGGAGTAGAACGCGGTGACGGCGAGGCCGGGCTTGGCGAGCGGCAGGATGAGCCGCCAGAAGGTGCCGAACGGGGTGAGGCCGTCGACCTGCCCCGACTCGTCGATCTCGCGCGGGATGGTGTCGAAGAAGCCCTTCATCATCCAGGCGCAGAACGGCACCGAGATGGTGAGGTAGGTGATGACGAGGCCCGCGGGCTGATTCAGCAGCCCCATGCCCGCCATGATGTTGTAGATCGGCACGATGAGGACGGCGACCGGGAACATCTGGGTGATCAGCAGCGTCCACATCAGCCCGCGCTTGCCGGGGAAGCGGAAGCGGCTGACGGCGTAGCCGGTGGAGGCGGAGACGATGACGCCGAGCAGCGTGGTGAGTCCCGCGATGAGCAGGGAGTTGCCGAACCAGGTGAGGAACTTCGTGTTCTGGAGCAGGTTCGTGTAGTTCTCGAACGTGGTCTCCTTGAAGAAGTCCGTGGTGGTCGCGTACGCGGCGGGCTTCAGCGAGGTGAGCAGGACCCACAGCACGGGGAAGACGGCGATCACGGACGCGACGATCAGCGTGAGGTGCAGCCCGGCGGAGGCGATCGGCGAACGCTCGCCGCGCAGCCGGACCTTGCGCGCGGGGTGCCGTGCGGCGGTCGCGCGGGCGGCGGTCGCGGGGGCGGTGGTCACCAGTCGTCTCCCTGGGTGCGCAGGACTCGCCGGTAGACGGCGGCGAAGATCAGCAGGAGTACGAGGATCAGCACGCCCCAGGTGGAGGACTGCGCGAAGTCGCGCGGGCTGATCTCGAAGGAGAACTTGTACGCCTGGGTGACCAGGATCTGGGTGGCCTCACCGGGTCCGCCGCGGGTCAGCAGGTAGATCACCGGGAACATGTTGAAGGTCCAGATGGTGGAGAGCAGGATCACCGTGGTGGAGACCGGCCGCAGTCCCGGCAGCGTGATGTGGCGGAACCGCTGCCAGGCGGTGGCGCCGTCCATCTCGGCGGCCTCGTACTGCTCGCTGGGGATCGACTGCAGTCCGCCGAGCAGGGCGACCATCATGAACGGCACGCCGAGCCAGACGTTGACGGCGATGACGGAGAACTTCGCCCAGGTGGGGTCGTTCAGCCACGGTATGCCGTCGATCCCGCCGCCGGAGAGGATCTTGTTGAGCAGCCCGCGGTCCTCGTTGTAGAGGAAGCGCCAGGCGAAGACGGAGACGAAGCCGGGGATGGCCCAGGGCAGGATGAGCGCCATCCGGTACGCGGAGCGTCCGGCGATCCGGCGGTTGAGGATGTTGGCGAGGGCCATGCCGAGGGAGAAGGTGACGGCCACGCAGGAGACCGTCCACACCAGGGTCCAGCCGAGCGTGCCGAGGAACTGATTGCCGGTGATCGCTTCGGTGTAGTTGTCCAGGCCCACGAATTTGTACGTGGCGGGCATGTGGTTGACACCGATGGACCGGGCGACGTTGCGCTCGTTGGCGTCGGTCATCGACAGGTAGATGCCGCGGACCAGCGGATAGCCGATGATCACGCCGATCACGACGACGACCGGGGCGACCATGGTCCACGCGTACCAGTGGGTCGACAGGGCCCGCCGGAGCCTGCCGGGCGGCGGGGGGTTGCCAGTGCCGCGGCTCCGGCCGCGGGCGACGTCGTCGCCCGCGGCCTTCACCACCGACTGGCTGGTGTGGACAGCCATCAGCCGGCCTGCCTTCCTGTTACTTCCAGCCCTTGAGGAGCTTGCGGTAGGAGTCGCCGGTCGTCTTGACGGCCTTCTCCGGCGTGGTCTGGCCGGTCAGGACCTTGGTGTACTCGGTGACGAGCGGCGCGAAGAGGCTGCCGGTCTCCGGGATCCAGGGGCGCTCGACGGCGGTCTCGACGACGGGCTTGAAGAAGCCGACGATCTCGTTGTCGACGACGTCCTGCTTGGCGTAGGCGGAGGTACGGGTCGGCAGGAGGCTCAGCTCCTTGGTGACCTGGGCCTGGGTGTCCGCGGACGTCATGTAGTCGACGAACGCGTAGGAGGCGTCGAGGTTCTTGGAGCCGGCGTAGACGGCCAGGTTGTGACCGCCCTGCGGGGCGCCCTGCGCGGCGGAGCCGGCCGGGACCGGGGCGATGCCCAGGTTGGCCTTGTCCTTGAACTCCTTGCCGGCGTAGGTGTCGGCGACGGCCCACGGGCCGTTGATGATCATGGCGACCTTGCCGTCCTTGAAGGACGCCTGCATGTTCTCCCAGCCGTCCGTGGCATCGGTCTTGGCCGCACCGGAGTCGACGAGGTCCTTGACGACCTTCATCGCCTTGACGCCCTCGGGGTTGTCGATGGTGACGGACTTGGTGGAGGCGTCGACCATGTCGCCGCCCTCGCCGTACAGGAAGGAGAGGAACCAGTACGCGTCGTCGCCGCGCAGGTACATACCGGTCTTGCCGGTCTTGTCCTTGATCTTCTTGGAGACGGTCTTCAGCTCGTCGATGGTCGTGGGGACCTCGACACCCGCGTCTTTGAAGATCTTCTTGTTGTAGAAGATGCCCATGGAGTCGATGACCTGCGGCACCGCGTACGTCTTGTCCTTGTACTTGGTGGACGCGGCGGCCTGCTTCAGGAAGTCGTCCGGCTTCTGCAGCGCGGCGGTGCCGTCGAGCGGGGCCAGGTAGCCGAGGTCCGCGAACTCGGGGGTCCAGGCAACCTCGGAGCGGATGACGTCGGGGGCGTCGGATCCGGCCTGGGCCGCGTTCTTGAACTTGTTCTGCGCGTCACCGAAGGGCACGTTGACGTACTTGACATGGACCTTCGGGTGCTGCTTCGTGAAGCCCTCGGCGAGCTTCTTGAAGACCTTGTCCTCGCTGCCCGCGGTGGAGGTGTCCCACCAGGTCACCGTGCCGGAGAGCTCGCCCGAGCTCTTGCTCGTGCCGTCGGTGCTGTCGTCGCTGCCGCAGGCGGTCGCCGCGAGCGCCAGGGCCGCGACCAGGGCGGTGGCCGTTATGCCACGTCGCATCTGAACTCCTTCAACTGCCGTACCGCTCCGTCGCGGCGCCGGGTCGACGTGAACGTAACAAGGATGAAAGAACGCCGAAAGAGTTTGCGGAAGATTTCTGCAAGCCTCGACGATCGTTACATTCGCGTGTCCTCACGGTTGCCGTCAAGCCTCTTGACGGGAGCCGTCGATTCCTGACAGCGGCAGGCCACAGCCCGCGAACCCGTGGTACGACGATCTGACCGCAGTCGGCAAACCGGGCCCGCAAGGCCTTGCAAGAAGTTGCCGCGACGCCCTCCCGGACCAGCGGTCGGGTGCGGCCGTCCGATTCCTGCGGATGGTGGGCAATCCGACATACGCCCGGTACAGTCCACTTCCATGACCGCACGGCTTGCCGATATCGCAACTCAGGCGGGGGTCAGCGAAGCGACGGTCAGCCGCGTACTGAACGGCAAGCCCGGTGTCGCAGCGGCCACCCGTGAATCCGTTCTCGCCGCGCTCGACGTTCTCGGCTACGAACGGCCGGTACGGCTGCGCAGGCGCAGCGCGGGGCTGGTCGGGCTGATCACGCCCGAGCTGGAGAACCCCATCTTCCCGGCGCTGGCCCAGGTCATCGGCCAGGCGCTGACCCGGCAGGGCTACACCCCGGTGCTGGCCACCCAGACCCCCGGCGGCTCCACCGAGGACGAGCTGACCGAGATGCTGGTCGACCGCGGTGTCTCGGGCATCATCTTCGTCTCCGGGCTGCACGCCGACACCTCGGCCGATATGCAGCGCTATGAGCAACTGCGCGCCCAGGGCGTCCCGTTCGTTCTGGTCAACGGCTTCTCCCCCAAGGTACAGGCGCCATTCATCTCACCGGACGACCGGGCCGCGATGCGGCTCGCGGTGACGCACCTGGTGTCGCTGGGCCATCAGCGGATCGGCCTGGCGGTCGGGCCCAAGCGGTTCGTGCCGGTCCTGCGCAAGATCGAGGGCTTCCGTGCCACCGTGCAGGAGCAGTTGAACCTCGCTCCGGACGCGGTGGAGGAACTGATCCAGCACTCGCTGTTCACTCTTGAGGGTGGTCAGGCCGCCGCGTCGGCGCTGATGGAGCGGGGTTGCACGGCGGTGGTGTGCGCGAGCGACATGATGGCGCTCGGTGCGATCAGGGCCGCCCGGCGGCTGTCGCTGGAGGTGCCGCGCGATCTGTCGGTGGTCGGCTTCGACGACTCGCCGCTCATAGCGTTCACCGATCCGCCGCTCACCACGATCCGTCAGCCGGTGACGGCGATGGGCCAGGCCGCCGTGCGCACCCTCCTTGAGGAGATCGGCGGGACCCCCGCTCCGCACAGCGAGTTCGTCTTCATGCCCGAGCTGGTCGTTCGTGGTTCAACGGCCGCGGGCCCCGGGCCCGCTCCGACCGCCGCGACCGGATCCGTTCCAGGTTCGCACGCCCGCTCCTGAGGGCTGCCCCGTAATCCCTGGTGGATCAGCGCGATCCCTGGTGGATCAGCGCGCGGCGTCAGATGCGGTGCATCGCAAGGCGGAGGGACATCCGCACACTGGACGTATTCCGGATACTGGATGTATGCGGACGTTCCGACAACGCGGCGAGGTGCCGTAGCCGTCGTCGTGTGCCCGCGGTCCCGGCGCGGACTCCCCGGTTCCGGCGGTCAGATGTGCGGCCCGTTCCCGAGCGGTGGATGACCGGGCGGGAGGAACATTTCTGGCAGACTCTGTGCCTATGGGTGAATTGAGTGTGAGGTCACAGGAAGGCCGGTCGGAGGCCACCCCGTCACCCATCGTGGACGAGGCGGCCCCCGCGACTCATGCGAAGCAGAACGTCAGGCGGCGCGACAGCAACCTGGCGAGACTGCGTTCTCTGCGATCCCCTCGCCGGCCGCGCATCTGGTTCGAAATCCTGCTCGTCGCAGCCAGTTACTGGGTGTACTCGCTGGTGCGCAACGCCGTCCCGGAGCAGAAATCCGAGGCCCTGCGCAACGCCGGCCGGATCTGGTCGGTCGAGACCCACCTGGGCATCGCCGTGGAGCAGACCGTCAACCACGCGGTGAATTCCGTGACATGGCTGATCGTGTCGATGAACTACTACTACGCGACACTGCACTTCGTCGTCACCGTCTGCGTGCTGGTGTGGCTGTTCCACCGTCACCCCGGCCGCTACGCGGCGGCCCGGCTGGCGCTGTTCGCGACGACGGCCGTGGCGCTGCTCGGTTACTACCTGTTTCCACTGGCACCGCCCCGCCTGATGAACGGCGGCCATTTCATCGACACCGTCCTGGTCCATCACACCTGGGGTTCGATGGCCTCGGGCAACTTCAAGAACATGTCGAACCAGTACGCGGCCATGCCCTCGATGCACATCGGGTGGTCGCTCTGGTGCGGCCTGACCGTGTTCGCGCTGGTCTCCGCCCCCTGGGCCCGTGTCCTGGGCCTGCTCTACCCGGCGGTCACCCTGCTCGTGATCGTGTCGACGGCCAACCACTTCTGGCTGGACGCGCTGGGCGGTATGACGTGCCTGACCTTCGGTTACGCGGTCACGTACGCCTGGCACGGCTCGCTGCCGCACCATCTCCCGAAACGGGTGCCGCCGACACGGGAGAGGCCGCGGCCGGCCGGCCTGTCCACGGGCACGCCGGTCCGGACGCCGCGTCCGACGGCGGACGCGACGGCGCGCCGCTGAAGGCACCGGCCCGCCCGTCCGAGGACCGGGGCCGATGCGGAAACCATGGGGGGAGCAGGCGCCCGTCGGGGTCGCTCCCCCCACCGCCTCACCCCCGGTGCACCACACGCCCCCCGCACACCGTGAGTCGCACCGGCGACTCCCCCAACTCGTCCGCCGGGGCGGCCACCGGGTCCACCCCGAGCGCCGTCAGATCGGCCCGGTACCCCACGGCGATCCGCCCCGCGACCCGCTGCTCCCCGGCGGCGACCGCCGCGTGCGAGGTGCAGCCCTCCAGCGCCATCAGCCCGGTCAGTGCCTGCTCGGCGGTGACCGGATCGGTACCGTGCGCCCCGGGCAGCCGGCGCAGCCGGGCCGTGGCCAGCACCTGCCGTACGTCGTAGGGGGCGATCGGCCAGTCCGAGCCCAGCGCCAGGTACGCCCCGGCGTCCCGCAGGTCCCGGCAGCGCCAGGCCCGCCCGGCCCGCTCGTCGCCGAGCCGCTTCGACCACTCGTCGGTGTGGTCGGCACGCGTGTACGCGGTGTGCGTGGGCTGCATCGAGGCGATCACCCCGAGCGAGGCGAACCTGGCCGCCAGACCGTCCGGCACGGTCTCGATGTGCTCGATGCGGTGGCGGAGCCGCCCGCTCTCCCCCAACGCCTCCACCGTGTCCAGCACATGCCGGACGGCGGCGTCCCCGATGGCGTGCGTGGCGGTCCCCACCCCGGCGCGGTGCAGATGGTGCACGGCCGCGGTGTACGCCGCCGGGTCCGGCCAGAACGCCTCGGTGCCCTCCCCGTGGCAGTCGGCGTGCTCCAGCCACGCGGTGCCGCCCTCGACCGTGCCGTCCATGAAGAACTTCACGCCGCCGACCCGCCAGAGTCGGCCCGCCTCGCTCTGCACCCGTACCAGCTCGTCCAGGGCCTCCTGGTCGGCGCCCGGCATGCACCAGGGGGCCAGCCGGAGCCGTACCGGCAGATCCGTCTCCTCCTCCACGGCGGCCAGCAGTTCGGGTACGGAACCGTCGCCGAGATCCATCACATGGGCCCCGGTGAGACCGGTGGCGGCCATGCCGGAGAGGAGTTCCACGAGACGGCCGCGGCGCTCGGCGGACGAGGGCCTGGGCAGCCGTCCGGCGACCAGATCCATCGCGGCGTGCTCGACGAGATGGCCGGTGGGGCGCCCGTCGGGGTCGCAGACGACGGTGGAGCGCTGGGCGAAGGCGCGGGGGCCCGTGATTCCGGCGCGCTCCAGGGCCGCGCCGCTGACCAGCGCGGAGTGTCCGTCGTAGAGCCGGATGAAGGCGGGGGCGCCGCCGATGGCGTCCTCGATGAGGGCCCGGTCGACGGGCCGGCCGCCGAAGGCGTTGTGGTCCAGTCCCCAGGCGATGACCCAGCCCTCGGTCCGTTCGGCCCCGGCGAGTGCGGCGCGCAGCTGGTCGAGGTCGCGGACGGCGGTGAGATCGGTGCCGTCGGCCATCTCCAGACCCCAGACGGGGTGGCTGTGCGCGTCGACCAGGCCGGGCGTGAGCGTGGCCCCCGCCAGGTCGACGCGCTCGGTGCCGGTACCGCGCCACTCGCGCAGCCCGGCCTCGTCGCCGACGGCGGTGATCACCCCGTCCTTGACCGCCACGGCGGTGGCCTCGGGCCGGGCCGGGTCGAGGGTGCGGACATGGGCTCCGGTGAGGAGGAGATCGGCTGCGGGCACGGTGGGGCTCCTTAGACGGTGGTGGAGGCGGGCACGGTGGGGTCGGGGACGGTCACGGCCCCGTCCTCTCCCGGCGGCGACGGCTCGGCCGCGAACCGGGCGTACACCTCGGGTCTGGTGCGCTTGAGCCGGTACGCGAGCGCGAGCCCGATCAGGAAGACCGCGGGCACCAGCGAGACGAGCACGACGTTCACGCCGGTCGAGGCCCCGGAGAACAGATCGACGTTGTCCGTGACCAGGACGATCGCGGCGGCGAGCAGCACGGCCGCGACAACCGGCGCGACGACGGTGCGGAGCCTGCCCTCGCCGTGGTCGAACCGCCGGAAGTAGAGCGGCACGGCGATCGCGGCGAGCAGTTGCAGCGCCATCAGGCCGATCATTCCCGGGGTGTTGACCCAGAGCAGCAGTTGCGCGTACGGGTCGGCACCGGCCGCCGCGAAGCCGATCACGATCACGGCGCCGAGCACGACCTGGGCCACACCGGCCACGTACGGGGAACGGTGCCGGGGGTGGACGCGGCCGAGGGCGGCGGGCAGCACCCCCTCCTCGGAGAGCGCGAGCCCGTACCGGTTGATGGCGTTGTGGAAGGCGAGCAGCGAGGCGAGCACGCTGGTGACGATGAGGATGTGCATCAGGTCCGCGGCCCAGCCGCCGACGTAGTGGGTGATGGCGGAGAAGAACAGCCCGCCCGGATCGGTGGCGGCGGCCTTGACGACCTGGGCGTCACCGAAGGCCTGGATGACGGTCCAGACGATGAACGAGTAGAAGAGCCCGAGGAACGCGACGGCGATGTAGGTGGCGCGCGGCACGGTACGGTCCGGGTTCCGTGCCTCGCGCCGGTAGATCACCGTGGACTCGAACCCGGTGAACGCGGCGAAGGCGCAGGCCAGTACGGCTGCCATGCCCGGTACGAAGACATGGCCGGGTGAGAACGAGGCGAGCGAGATCCCGTCGGCTCCGCCGTCCAGCAGCACACCGCCCGCGAGCAGCACGAGGATGCCGGTCTCGGCGACGAGCAGCACCCCGAGGACCTTGGCGCCGAAGTCGATGGAGCGGAAGCCTCCGTACCAGACGAGCAGCAGCCCGGCCAGGGAAACCGGCAGCCAGGGGATGTCGATGCCCCACAGGGCCTGGGCGGTGTCGGCGGTGGCCGCGCCGAGGAGCCCGTAGACGCCGATCTCCATGCCGTTGTAGCCGAGCATCGCGAGCAGGGCGGCGGCGATGCCGAGGGGGCGGCCCAGCCCTCGGGTGATGTACGCGTAGAACGCGCCTCCGCTGCGGACATGGCGGCTCATCGTGGTGAACCCGACGGCGAAGACCGCGAGGGTGATGCCCGCCAGCAGATAGCCGACGGGGGCGCCGATGCCACCGAGCAGGATGGCGATGGGGGCGACCCCGGCCATCACCGTGAGCGGTGCGGCGGCCGAGATGACGAAGAAGGCGATGTCGGCGGTGCCGAGGGTGCCTCTCCCGAGGGTGGGCGCGGACATACGAAAGGAAGCCCTTCTGCGACTGGCGGGGCAGGGACCGGGGACCAGAAACCTAAAGGCTTTCGGTTTCGGCAATGTAGCCTCGTCCATGGGCATCCGGGAAGACCTTTCAGCAGACTTGCCCGCAGGCATACGTCAGGAGAACGGCACATGGGACGGCCGCGCACGGCGCTGCTCGACCGGGAGCGCATCACCGCCACGGCGCTCGAACTCATCGATGAACAGGGTGAGTTCAGCGTCCCGCAGATAGCCCGGCGGCTCGGGGTGCAGACCGGGTCGGTCTACCACCATGTGGACGGAAGGGGCGGAGTCGTCGAGCTCGTCCGGGAGCGCGTCTGTGCGGCGATCGACTCGGCGACCCTCGACGTGGAGCCGTGGGACGCGGCGATGACGGCCTGGGCCCGTTCCTACCGTGCCGCGTTCGCCGCCCACCCGCAGGCGATCCCGCTGCTGACGACGTCACCGGTGCGCGCCCCGAAGGTCCTGGAACAGTACGAGCGCGCGGTACGGCTGCTGCTCGGCGTCGGCTTCGCCATGAGCGAGGTGATGACGGTGATCACCGCCCTGGAGAACCTGGTCCTCGGCTCCGCGCTGGACCTGGCGGCCCCGGAGACGATGTGGGAACTGCCGGACGACACGACGACACCCCGCCTCGCGGAGGCCCTGGCCGCGGTGGGGACGGGCCGGGCGGACGCGGCGTTCGAACTGGCGCTGGGGGCCTTCATGGGACACTGCCGCGCACTGCTGGAGGAGGACGCGTCGAGCCCGTCCGCCGACTGAGGACCGGGGCTTTCCGGGACGGGGCCCCGGAAGGCCCCGCGCAGTACCCCTCACGCCCCGTAGAACCGCTCCTCCACCACCGCCCGCGCCCGTCGCGTGATCCGCCGGTAGTCGTCCAGCATGTCCCCGACATGCCCCGGCTCATAGCCCAAGTACCGCCCCACCGCGGTGAGTTCACGTGGTCCGGACGGAAACGTGTCGCCCGGCCGCCCCCGTACCAGCATCACCGCGTTGCGGACGCGCGTCGCCAGCACCCACGCCTCGTCCAGCGTCTGCGCGTCCTCGGCCGGGATCAGTTCCGCCGCGAACGCCGCGGCCAGCGCCTCGCGGGTGCGCGTCGTCCGCAGCCCCGGTTCCGCCCAGCCGTGCTGCATCTGCATCAGCTGGACCGTCCACTCGACGTCGCTCAGGCCGCCGCGCCCCAGCTTGGTGTGGAGCGTCGGGTCCGCGCCGCGCGGCAGCCGTTCGGACTCCATCCGGGCCTTCAGACGGCGGATCTCGCGGATCGCGTCCTCCCCGAGACCCTCCATCGGGTAGCGCAGCGGATCGATCAGCTCGATGAAGCCACGGCCGAGTTCCTCGTCGCCCGCCACCGGTTCGGCGCGCAGCAGCGCCTGGCTCTCCCAGACCAGCGACCAGCGCCGGTAGTACGCCTCGTACGAGCGCAGCGTACGCACCAGCGGCCCGCTCTTGCCCTCCGGCCGCAGATCCGCGTCGATGATCAACGGAGGGTCGGCGGTGGGCAGTTGCAAGAGTCTGCGCACCTCGGCGACCACCGCGTTCGCGGCCCGCGCCGCCTCGTGCTCGTCCACGCCCTCGCGCGGCGAGTGGACGAACAGCACATCGGCGTCGGAACCGTATCCGAGCTCGTGCCCGCCGAATCGGCCCACGCCGATGACGGCGAACCGCGTGGGCAGGGTGTCCCCCCATTGTTCGCGCACGGCGGCGCGCAGGGCGCCCGCGATCGTGACGGCGTTCAGATCGGTGACGGCGCTGCCGACCCGGTCGACGAGGGCCCCGGGATCCTCCTCGGCGGGGCTTTCCTCCGTACCGTACGAGCCGATGAGGTCCGCGGCCGTGGTCCGGAACAGCTCACGTCGCCGCACCCCGCGCACCGCGGCGACGGCGGATTCGGCATCCTCCGCGCGCCCCGCCGCGGCCAGCACCTCCTGTTCCAGGTGCTCCCGGCTGCGCGGCCTCAGTCCCTGCGGATCGCCGAGAAGAGCCACCGCCTCGGGGGCGCGCAGCAGCAGGTCGGGGGCGAGCCGGCCGGCCGACAGCACCCGGGCGAGATTCTCGGCGGCGGCGCCCTCGTCCCGCAGCAGCCTCAGGTACCAGGGAGTCTTGCCGAGCGCGTCGGACACCTTGCGGAAACCCAGCAGTCCGGCGTCCGGGTCGGCGGAGTCCGCGAACCAGCCGAGCAGCACGGGCAGCAGGGTGCGCTGGATGGCGGCCTTGCGGGAGACCCCGGACGACAGTGCCTCCAGGTGCCGCAGCGCGGCGGCCGGGTCGGCGTATCCGAGGGCTTCGAGCCGGTGCCCGGCCGCCTCGGCACTGAGCCGGGTCTCGCCGGGCGCGAGCTGGGCGACCGCGTCGAGCAGCGGCCGGTAGAACAGCTTCTCGTGCAGCCGCCGCACCACGGAGGCGTGCCGCTTCCACGCCTGGTTGAGCTCGGTGATCGGGTCCGTACGCATCCCCAGGGAGCGCCCGAGCCGGCGCAGATCCCGCTCGTCCTCGGGGACCAGATGGGTACGGCGCAGCCGGTAGAGCTGGATCCGGTGCTCCATGGCGCGCAGGAAGCGGTACGCGTCGTCCAGTTGCGCGGCGTCCACGCGTCCCACGTAGCCGCCCGCGGCGAGTGCCCGCAGCGCCTCCAGGGTGGAGCCGCTGCGCAGGGTGGCGTCGCTGCGGCCGTGCACCAACTGGAGGAGCTGTACGGCGAATTCGACGTCCCGCAGCCCGCCGGGCCCGAGCTTGATCTCGCGTTCGACGCGGTCGGCGGGGATGTTGTCGACGACGCGCCTGCGCATCTTCTGCACGTCGGCGACGAAGTTCTCGCGGTCCGCGGCCTGCCATACGAGCGGCGAGACGGCCTCGAGGTACTCCGCGCCCAGTTCGGGATCGCCGGCCACCGGCCGGGCCTTGAGGAGCGCCTGGAACTCCCAGGTCTTGGCCCAGCGCTGGTAGTACGCGAGATGCGAGGACAGCGTCCGGACGAGGGGCCCGTTGCGGCCCTCGGGGCGCAGGTTGGCGTCGACGGGCCAGATGGTGCCCTCGACGGTCGTGTCGGAGCAGATCCGCATCATGTGCGCGGCCAGCCGGGTGGCGGCCGGCACGGCCGCGCTCTCCTCGACGCCGTCGGCCGGTTCCGCGACGAAGATGACGTCGACGTCGGAGACATAGTTCAGCTCGTGCCCGCCGCACTTGCCCATCGCGATGACGGCGAGCCGGCACAGGGCGGCGTCGGCGGGTGCGGCCGTTCGGGCGATGGCCAGCGCCGCCCGCAGGGTCGCCGTGGCCAGATCGGCCAGTTCGGCGGCGGCCTCGGCGACGTCCGTCGTACCGCACACGTCGCGGGCCGCTATGGCCAGCAGGCACCGGCGGTAGGAGACGCGCAGCGAGTCGGGGTCGTCGGCTCCGGCGAGGTCCTGCTCGAATTCGTGCACCCCGGGGTGCAGATCGGTGGCCTCGTAGGTGACGAGCGCGTGCCAGTCGCGGGGGTGGCGGGCCAGATGGTCACCGAGCGCCTCGGACGCCCCGAGCACTCCGAGCAGCCGGTCCCGCAGCGGTTTGGCGGTGACGAGGGTGTCCAGCAGGATCTGCCGCTCGTCCGGCTCCTCGGACTCCACCAGCCGGACGACCCCGCGCAGCGCCAGATCGGGGTCCGCGGTGGCGCCGAGGGCGTCGAGCAGCACCGGATCGGAGCGCACGGACGACAGCACGGGCAGATCGAGGAGGCGCTCGGCGGCGGAGGGGTCGGTGAAACCGTGCCGCAGCAGTCGGGTGAACGTACTGCTCCTGCGTCCCGGCACCGTCGTCATTCCGCGCTCTCCTGCTCGCCGCCCACACACCATCCAGCGTTCCGAGCCTAACGGCCTCGCCCACGATTGGCAGTGGGACAAGGAGCGGCATCCGGGGCCTTCGAATCCAAGGCGGAGGAGGGAGTCGACGCGGAGCGTCGGCGACTGACGACAACGCCGGAGGCGGAGGCCCCGGATACCGCGACGCCGCTGCCAATCGCGGGCGAGGCCGTAAGGGCTGTACCGATGAATTCGGAGCAGGTGCGCGGTCCACACTTCGCAGACAGGATCGTTTCAAGGACCCGACCGGGAGGCCCGCATGTCCGGACTCGAACCCCTCGCCGAACTGGACACCCGCTACAGCCACGAGAGTGCGACGGCCTGCCCGTGGCAGGCGGCACAGGAACTGCTGGCCGGCGCGGAGACGTACTGGCTGAGCACGGTCCGGCCGGACGGCCGCCCGCATGTCACCCCGCTGATCGGGGTGTGGTCCCGGCGCGCGCTGTACTTCAGCACGGGTGCGTCGGAACGCAAGGGCAGGAATCTGGCGGCCAACCCGGAAGTGGTGGTGACCACCGGCCGGAACACCCTGTCGGAGGGGTTCGACGTGGTGGTCGAGGGCCGGGCGGAGCGGGTGACGGACGAGGACCGGCTGAACCTACTGGCCGCGGCCTGGGAGTCGAAGTACGGCTCTCAGTGGCACTTCGACGTCCAGGACGGCACGTTCCGGCACGCGGGCCATGTGGCGCTGGTGTTCGAGGTGTCGCCGCGTACGGTCTTCGGCTTCGGCAAGCACCCGTTCAGCCAGACGCGGTGGCGCTTCGGCTGAGCGGCGGGGGCGCGCGGCCCCGGCTCTCCGTACGACGGCGGGAACGGCGGCCCGGCGCCCGCCGTTGGGACGGGCATGGTGATGATGTCGAGCCTTTTAGTGATGGCCGTGCTGGTGATGGTGCCGTTCCTGCTGGCCTCGGCCCGCTACGCCGTGGTCCGTACCGGCCGGCCCGACTGGTTGCGACGTGTCCTCGCGGCCCGCACGCCTCGTCACGGGCTGGGCGTGGGGGCCTCGGTCGCCGATGAGCTGCACGCGTTCCTCAACTCGGCGAAGCGCGTGGAGATCGAGCACCGGGTGGAGGAACAGGTCCTGAAGGACGACGCGCTGGACGGCGCGCCGCCCCGCATGGGGGTGGACCTGGACGCCGGGACGGCGGTGGTCAGGCGGAAGCCGGAATCCTGAGCCCGGACCGGGCCGCCCCTGCATCCGTCCGCGCTCAGTTCCCCGACGGCTCCGGCCGGGTCGCGATGACGACGGTGGCGTACAGCTCGTCGGAGGTGACCACGCGCGGGATCAGACCACTGCGGGCGACGGTCTCCTCGGCCCGTGCCGCCTGCCGCTCGCTCGTCTCGACCAGCAGATGCCCGCCCGGTGCCAGCCACCGGGGGGCCTCGGCGGTGACCCGCCGCAGGACGTCGAGGCCGTCCCTTCCCCCGTCGAGTGCGACGCGCGGTTCGTGGATACGGGCCTCCGGGGGCAGCAGTTCGACGTCCTCGGTCGGCACGTACGGCACATTGGCGAGCAGTGTCTCCACCCGGCCGCGCAACGATCCGGGGAGCGGCTCGAAAAGGTCGCCCTCGTACACCCGGCCGGTCTCGGCGATGTTGCGGCGGGCGCACCGTACGGCTGCGGGTTCGACGTCGGTGGCGTGCAGTTCGATGCGGCCCAGCGTCGCGGCGAGCGCGGCGCCGAGTGCGCCCGAGCCGCAGCACAGGTCGACGACGACCGCCCCCGGCCCGGCGAGAGCGGCGGCCTGCCCCACCAGGAACTCGGTGCGGCGGCGGGGTACGAAGACGCCGGGGTCCACGGCGATCCGCAGACCACCGAACTCGGCCCAGCCGAGGACATGTTCCAGGGGCAGACCGGCGGCCCGCCGTTCGACCATGGCGGCGAGGTCGGCGGGGTCGGTGGCTGTGGAGACAATCAACTCCGCCTCGTCCTCGGCGAATACGCAGCCGACGGCGCGGAGTGTGGTGACGATGGTGGCAACGGTGAGTGGTGAAGCGGGAACCGACATGAAGCGGAGCCTTTCGGGAAAGCCGATGGGCGCTCCGCGGTCGATTATGTCGGGTCGACCACGCGATCGTGTGGGGTGAGCACCCAGCCTGATACAGCGGTAATGGGTCTCACCTCCTTGGTCGGTCCCCAGGTGGGGATGCGTCACATTACCTCAGTCGCGGCGTCGGGCGGTGCCCCTGCCGGAGATGTCCGCAAGGGCGCCGGCACGGCCGATCGTGTTCCGCCGCCGTCGCTGCAGCGTGGGTCACCTCGCACGGGACGGCGGTCCCGGGCCAGTCGGCGGTGCCTGCGGCGGCGGTCTCGGAGCGGGTGGCGGCATGGCGGTCCCGGCCCCGGACATGGACGGTCACCACGCACAAATTTGCCCACTGCGCAATTATCCCCGGCCGGGCGATACTGAACCCATGGAGCGCGCTGTGGGACTGCGGGAACGCAAGAAGGAAGCCACGCGGCAGGCCGTGCACGAGGCGACGTTGCGGCTGACCGTGGAGCACGGCTTCGACCACGTCACGGTGGAGGCCGTCGCGGACGCGGCCGGGATCTCCCGCAGAACGTTCTCCAACTACTTCACGGGCAAGGAGGACGCCCTCCTGTACGGGGAGGAGCAACAGATCAGGGAGCTCGTCCGGACCGTGCGCGACCGGCCCGCCGAGGAGACCGCGTGGGCGGCGCTGCGGGCAGCCATGACACAGTTCGCCGAACGGGTCGCACCGCCGGAGCGCGAGTGGGCCCTGCGGACCAGGCTGGCGATGCGGCACCCCTCGCTGCTCGCCCGTCAACTGGCCAACCACGCGACCCTGGAAGGGGACTTGGCCGACGCCATGGCGGTGCGCCAGGGCCCGGCGGAGAAGGCGGTCCGCCCCCTGGTCCTGGCCGCCGCGTTCCTGTCCTCGCTGCGGATCGCCATGCACCTGTGGATCGAGGAGGACCTGGCCCGTGAGCCCTCCGCGGTGATCGACGAGATCCTGGACGAGATGGCCCGCCGGTTCGACTGAGCGGGGAGCGGCGCAGGACCGGATTCCGCGGCACTGTGCCGAGCGCGGGAGCGGGGGGACGGTGGGGCGTCGCCGGTCCTCACACGAGCGGCTGGGGGGCAACCGCTGTGCCGCCCAGGTCGGCTTCTCCCTCCGTTACTTGTCAGCTCGGTAGAGCTCGATGTCCTTGTTGACGAAGAGGTGGACGTAGCCGCACTGCCAGCAGATCAGCCCGGTGGCGCTCTTGTTGGCCCAGGCCAACTTCATGAACTCCATGCCGGTGCTGTTGAGCAGGACTTCCCGCACTCGGAACAGGTCTCCTTGGCAGACCTGGCAGGTGAGCCAGACATCCCCCAGTGCTGCACGTACAGGCTTTGCCATCGAGTGAACGCCCCCGTCCTTGCCGTGTTGACGGAACGAGACTACGAGGCGGTCCGAGCCGCTCACAGCCCGGGGAGGGCACCATAGGGTCTCCTTGCAACGGGTGTGCCGTCTGACGGCCGAAGGGGCGGCGGAGGAGCACACGTGCCCTCCGCATGCCCGATCGAGCAGCAAGACGGGGACGGTTGCTGTGGTTGCGGTACTCCGCTGCTGTACGGCAGACGCTCGGTCTCCTTCAGCCCGGTGCTGGTCCGGCGGCCCCAACACTGAAGCTCTGACATCAACGGCGCCGGACGGAGGCGTACCCCAGCTTCTCCCTCCGGCTGTCGCACCGGTCGACGGCGGCAGCCGGAGCGACGCCGAAGCCGCTCCTGGCCAAAGCCGCTCCGCCGCCCGAGTGGTAGCGTGCCGCGCTGCCCAACTTGACTTCGGAGGCATACATGGCCAGCTACAAGGAACACGAGCAAGCTGCCATCGACCTCTTGGCGCCGCTAAGAGGTGCCATGGGAGGAACAGTCCAGCCGGACTACCGCTTGCAGATGGCTCAGGTGGAGGCGCTTCTGGCGCTCGCCGCAGCCATAGCCGGTCGTCACCAGGGGGACGGAGCGCCGGGGCAGCCGCCAGTCGCGAACGGCCCTGCCGGCTTCTGACAAGGAAGGCCGCCGAAGCCTCCATGCGGTGTTGGGCCGTCGCTGGGTCCGTGCGAGGCGAACCGAGGCTGACCAATATTGACAGACAGCGCTCACGCCGCCGCAGGTCAGAAGTCCGCCCCACTGAGGCGCCGCAGGTGGCACACTTGACGAGCTAGTTCCAGAAGAACTGGCCGATACGTGATCCAACACCGAGTCCCTGCTGGAGCATTGACCTGCCGGGCAAAGGTGAGCAGCATACGTTTGTGATCAGGCATCATCCCGCGATGACACAGGGCCATCATGGCAGTTGAACCACGGCACGATGTGCGTCGGTTCCGTGTGCGTCTGCGCGGCTACCTCCTCGCCGTGCCGATCGCCGCTGGGTGGGCGGTCATAGGTCACTGGTGGTTGCCTGAACCGTGGTCAGCGAGTATAGAGGCCGTGCTCTTCATGCTTGCGGTATCCGTGCTCTACGGCGAGATCCACGCCTGGCGACTCCGTCGTATCCAGCGTATGCCCGATTGAGCGGAAATCAATGGGCAGCAACAGTGAGCGTCCAAGAGGTCGCGCAGATAGGCGCGGTGGGGAACCCGGCGCGAGGCAGACACAGGTCCTGGGCGATCAGGTGGTTGTCACGCTCTGTGGTTCCCGGGGTCCGCCGCGAACGGAGTGGCTATATGCCTGGCCGACAAGTGGTAGAGGTTCCGGGGCTTTCTCAGATCGCTGGAGCGTTCATCGAGGCGCGAGTTGCGGCGGAGATGAGAATGTCGCGGGGCACCCGCGCTGCAGCGGCAAGGGCGCGACCCACCGGGTAGGCGTGGGCGCCTGCTGGGAGATTTCCGCAGCGCCCGCTGAGTACCACGTCGATGGAGCCCGTGGTGCTGTGCGATTCCGTGGTTCGGTCCAATCGCCGAAGTGCTTGGCGGGCGACTGCCTCCGCGCTGTCGTACAGGGTGGTTCCGGTGGGCAGGCTCTGCAGAATCTCTGGTGCCAGCAGGGGGTAGTGCGTGCATCCCAGCACCACGGAGTCGCAATTCTGGGGGGTCCGCTTGGCCGCGTCGGCGATCGCTTCTGCTGCGGCGGCCATGTCTCCGTGGTCGATCGCCTCGGCCAGACCGGGGCATGCGACACGCGCGACAGGCCGACCGTTCGCGAAGTCCGCGATCAGGCGATCCTGGTAGTCACTCGCTGTGGTCCGGACGGTTGCCCACACGGCGATGCCTTGGCCGGCCGTTGCGGCCGACTTCACGGCGGGCACGGTTCCGATCACAGGCACACGGGGTTCAAAACTCTCACGCAGAGCGTCGATCGCGGTGACGGTGGCGGTGTTGCAGGGGACCACGATGGCCTCCGCACCGCGCTGGACGGCCAATTGGGCGGCACTGAACAGACGGTCCGTGACGAAGGAGGCAGGTTTCGATCCCCAGGGGGCGCCGTCGGGGTCCAAGAACAGAAGCAGATCGAGTTCCGGGGCGAGGTGCCGTAGCCATCCTGTGGTGGAAAGGAGGCCAAGCCCTGAGTCGATCACTGCCACCATCATGGAAGTCAAGCTACCAGCCGACCATCGGCGCGAATGGCGGTCCGTCACAGGCGGCGGTGGGGGCGGTCCTCCCAGCGGTTAGTGGTCCATGCTCGGCGGATCAGGCTACACACGGTGATGATGGTGTCGGCAAGGTCGAAGAAGGCGTCGATGACGGTGGCCCGGCGCTCGTTGCAGCGGGCGAGGCGATGGAAGGCGTTCTGCCAGGCGTGGGTGCGTTCGACGTGCCACCTCTGACTTGCCTGAAGGGGTGCCTTCTCGCCCTTGTGCGCGATGCGGCCGTGCAGGCCGCGTTCGTGGAGCAGGGTGCGAGTCTTGTCCGAGTCGTAGCCGGCGTCCAGGTGCACGGTGACGTCTTCGGGCGGCGGTCCCAGGTCCTGCAGGCGGTCCAGGGTCGGGGCAAGTAGCGGGGAGTCGTGACGGTTCGGTCAGCCATGATGGCAGTACAGGCACAGGTCTCCCCGGTGATCACAGAGCGTCGCAACTCCGTGATCGCCAAGACTTGTGCCTGCTTTGCTACCGAGGTACCGCCACCGTGCCTATCTGTGCGGCCTCCAATAAGGCGGATTCGGCACCAGTGGTCGGGTCTCTCGGGGGAATCGCACCCCCGGGAGACCCGACCACGGGCGTCGGATTTTGGTGAGCGGCTTCGCTATAGCTATTTTGTACGCCGAGGGGCCACTGGGATGTTGGGATCGATCTCCCTCGTGTGCCACCACTCAATGATATTCGATCTCACCATCAAGGTGAACCAAGAGTGTTCGCTCGACGATGCATTTGGCGCAGCCGCAGCGGAGTCTTCTGCGGGAAAATCCAGGGTGAGAACCCATTGCTCATCGCACATACTGCTGGAGGTCACATCTACTGTTGCGACAATGCGAATGCCGTCACCCTCGGGCTTTACGATCGCCTGAGTGATCCTGAATACAGGACTCCCTGGTTCGCTAAAACTCTCCGAAAGCATTGCATCGAGGCCCACCGGGCCCTGCACCTCGTCCATATTGCCTACTTTAGCAGGCTGCTGCAGCCCTGTTCGAGGCCACCGATGCGATATGTCCGGGCTGATAGTACGCGGTGATGATTCCCTGAGGGCTTACGCCACTTCCACCGATCGGGCCGTTGTTGAAAACCACTTTGAACGCCACTGGGGGGCATTGGGAGAGGTTCTGATAGTAGAACCCGAAGCTTTGCTTTCCGCGGGAGACTGTGTTCGCAATCATAGAGCTGTCGTATCCGTGCTTCGGGGCCAGGTGCCGGTACCCCCACGTCGACGTGGGGCAGCGAAGAGGCACGTTGACGAATCCTCGCGTGAAGTTCTTCACTATGTGGTTCGTTGACTTCCCAGCACACGGGTCCGCGGCAGCGGCTGGGCTGACTGACGCGACCACCATGGATGTGGAGACCACGGCCAATGTGGCACCGATACCGAAAACGCGACGCGCGAGATTCATTATCTCCTCAAATCCCCGTAGGTGAAACGAAATACTTGCGTCCTACTGCTCTGGTCACGAATGACTATAGGCTTTTTAGGGGATTTTGAAGTCACCTCAAAATGATGGCCGATTATCCCGCTTGGCTTAACATCGATCTTTCGTGACGGTCTACCGACGGAGTCGGCAGCGTATTGCGGACCGTGGCGGGTTGCGGGCATGCAGGCGGCCCGACTGACGTGCCGGGTGGGCGCCGGGTTCCACGGCTCCGGGTGTGATGGGTACTGGTCGGGACAGGTCGTTGCCGCTGGTCGTCCAAGGTTCGGCAGGGCTCGCAGTCGCTCGCACGCGCTGGTGGTCATATCGCGTCAGGGCCAGTGACGGGCGAGCCGCATGCAGCGGCGGCCCGGGTGTCCATCTGGGCAGCGGCGGAGAACAGCCGCCGCCGTCGGGGTTTGGGCTCCCACCGCCGAGTCCGGCCGGTCAGCGCGAGCACCGGCATCCAAGCCGGCAGGTCGCTGAGGCCGGCAATGCTGGCGCCGTCGACATCCACGAGCTCGCAGGCCTGCACGGTGTCACCACGAAGTTCATGCGCAAGGTGGGAGGGTGCTTGAGGACGTCAAGAGCACTGCCGCACAAACAGGCGACGGAGGCGGCGCCAAAACCATGCGCCGAACCGGCTGAGCGGACCCTCAAGCTCGGCTCGGCCGCAGAGCGCTCCACATGTAGTCAGATCCCAGCGTCCTGCAACCCGCAAGCTCCGAGGCGGCACTCGACGCACCATCAACTAGGCTGGCCAAAGCCGCATAAGTCGTGTTCAGGATCAGGGGTCAAGGCCCGACCCAGGCTTCACCCTCCGCGTGTACACGCACCTCCTGACGAGCAGTGAGGGGCGTACACGTAAGGCCGTGGACTCCATGTACGACAGCTCATTTTTGACGCCTGACGGCCCACAGACGGCCCACGGCTGAGAAGACGAACCGGGCCCGACGGTCGATGACCGTCGGGCCCGGCTGCCGTTCCACGACACACAAGGCGCCGGCCCGCGCCTACAGCACCGGCAGCAGGGCCTTCAGTTCGAAGGCCGTGACCTCGGAGCGGTACTCCTCCCACTCCTGCTTCTTGTTGCGCAGGAAGAAGTCGAAGACGTGCTCGCCGAGCGTCTCGGCGACCAGTTCGCTCTTCTCCATCAGCGCGATCGCCTCGCCCAGGTTCTGCGGCAGGGGCTCGATGCCCATCGCGCGGCGCTCCGCGTCGGACAGCGCCCACACGTCGTCGTCGGCGCCGGCCGGGAGTTCGTAGCCCTCTTCTATACCCTTGAGGCCCGCGGCGAGCAGCACCGCGTACGTCAGGTAGGGGTTGGCGCCGGAGTCGATGGAGCGGACCTCGACGCGGGCGGAGCCGGTCTTGCCGGGCTTGTACATGGGGACGCGGATGAGCGCGGAGCGGTTGTTGTGGCCCCAGCAGATGTACGAGGGGGCCTCGCCGCCGGCGCCCGCGGCGCGGGAGGAACCGCCCCAGATGCGCTTGTAGGAGTTGACCCACTGGTTCGTCACGGCGGAGATCTCCGCGGCGTGGGTGAGCAGGCCGGCGATGAAGGAGCGGCCGACCTTGGACAGCTGGTACTCGGCACCCGACTCGTAGAAGGCGTTGCGGTCGCCCTCGAAGAGGGAGAGGTGGGTGTGCATGCCTGAGCCGGGGTACTCGGAGAACGGCTTCGGCATGAACGTCGCCTGCACGCCCTGCTCCAGCGCGACCTGCTTCATCACCAGACGGAAGGTCATGATGTTGTCGGCGGTGGAGAGCGCGTCCGCGTACCGCAGGTCGATCTCCTGCTGGCCGGGGGCGCCCTCGTGGTGGCTGAACTCGACCGAGATGCCCATGGATTCGAGCATGGTGATCGCCTGGCGGCGGAAGTCCATGCCGACGTTCTGCGGGGTGTGGTCGAAGTAGCCGGAGCTGTCGGCGGGGGTGGGGCGGCTTCCGTCCACCGGCTTGTCCTTCAGCAGGAAGAACTCGATCTCCGGGTGGGTGTAGAAGGTGAAGCCCAGGTCGGACGTCTTGGCGAGGATGCGCTTGAGGACGTAGCGGGGGTCGGCGAAGGACGGCGAGCCGTCGGGCATCAGGATGTCGCAGAACATCCGGGCCGTGCCAGGGGCCTCCGCGCGCCACGGCAGGATCTGGAACGTGCCCGGGTCCGGCTTGGCGATCATGTCGGACTCGTACACCCGGGCGAAACCCTCGATGGCCGAGCCGTCGAAGCCGATGCCCTCGTCAAACGCCTGTTCCAGTTCGGCGGGGGCCACGGCAACGGATTTGAGGTAGCCGAGGACATCGGTGAACCACAGCCGTACGAAGCGGATGTCGCGCTCCTCAAGCGTTCTGAGGACGAATTCCTGCTGCTTGTCCATAGCCACATCCTTGCAGTTCAGACGGTCCGTGCACCACCGCCCGGGGTAGGGGAGGAGCTCCAGTGTCACGACCCGGGATTTCACCCAGATTACGCACACGAAGTGAGATGGAGCACCCGGCCACCCACTACGATCGGCGCCCGTGGTGCGCATGGGGTGGAGCGGCTTTCGCGACTGCCCGGTGCACGCCGGTTCTCCCGACCGATTCCCGTCCCTCCCCGCCCCTTCGCAGAAGGACCCGCCGCCATGAGCTTCGACCGCAGGACCCGCATGGAGCAGCTGCGCAACGCCGACCGCGCCCGCGAGCGCCGCAACCGTGTCCTGGCCATAAGCCTGAGCGTCCTCGTCGTCGTGGGGCTGGTCGGCTTCGGCTCGTACATGGTGCTGGACAAGTCCGAGGCGTCGGAGAAGAAGCAGGACGTCCGGGCCGATGACGCCAAGGCCCCCGCGACGGATCAGCAGAAGCCGGCCGACGGGCCGATCGAGGGCCTGAAGACGTGGGACGCCAAGAAGCTGACCCGCAACCACGTCACGACGCCCGTCACGTACCCGATGAAGCCCCCGGTCGGCGGTGACCACAACCCCGTGTGGATGAACTGCGACGGCGAGGTCTACAAGAAGGCGATCCCCGACGTGAACGCCGTGCACTCGCTGGAGCACGGCTCGGTGTGGGTGACGTACACCGACAAGGCCTCCGACGCCGATGTGGCGAAGCTCGCCGAGCGGGTCGGCCGGACGCCGTACTCGCTGATGAGCCCGTACGAGGGCCAGGCCGGGACGATCATGCTGAGTGCCTGGGGCAATCAGGTGACGGTGGAGGGCGCGGACGACCCGCGGGTCGGCCAGTTCTTCGCCGCGTTCGTGCAGGGGCCGCAGACGCCCGAGCCCGGCGCGGCGTGCACGGGCGGGCTGGGGGCCCGGTGACCGCTGTGAGGCGTGACCGGCGCGTCAAGTGGGTGGCGGGCTCCGCCGTCGGGCTCGCGCTGTTGTTCGCGGGGGTGGCGACGGTCGCCTCCGCGCGGGACGACGGTGCGGACCATGTCGCCGTCCCCGCCCCGCGCACGCCTGCGGTGGACTCGGCGGACGCCGGTTTCGCCCGCGACATGGCGGTCCACCACCAGCAGGCCGTGGAGATGTCCTTCATCGTGCGTGACCGCACGCGTGACGAGGAGGTGCGCCGCCTCGCGTACGACATCGCCAATACACAGGCCAACCAGCGGGGCATGCTGCTCGGCTGGCTGGACCTGTGGGAGCTGCCGAAGGCGGCCGCCGGGCAGGAGCCGATGGCCTGGATGGCGGCCGACGGGCACGAGGGGCATCCCATGGACGGCATGGCGGGGATGGAGGGCACGGGGACGACCGGGTACCGCGCGCACGACGGCTCCCTCATGCCCGGCATGGCGACCAGGACCGAGCTGGACCGGCTCCGGAGGGCGAGTGGCAGGAACGCCGAGGTCCTGTACCTCCAGCTGATGACCGACCACCACAAGGGCGGCATCGACATGGCTCGCGGCTGCGCCCGGCTGTGCACGGTGAAGGTGGAGAAGCGCCTGGCCCGGGGAATGGCCGACGCCCAGCAGTCCGAGCTGGACACGATGGCGCGCATGCTGGCGGCGCGAGGGGCGAAGCCCCGGTCCTGAATGATTCCCTCCGAGCCGCAGATGCACCCGAACGGGTGATAGCGGTCGCGTGCCCCGAACGGGCCCATGACGATGGGTTTCGCTCGGGGTCGTACAGCATGCCCGACGGCACGCAGGAGGAATCCCTCATGACCACCGCCAAGGACATCATGCACACCGGGGCCACTTGGATCCCCGCGCACGAGACACTCGACCGCGCCGCACAGCTGATGCGCGACCACAAGGTGGGCGCGCTGCCCATCTCGGCCCACGGCGAGGAGGACCGGATGATCGGCATCCTCACGGACCGCGACATCGTGGTCGGCTGTGTGGCGATGGGACACGATCCGTCGAAGATGACCGCGGGCGACCTCGCCCACGGCACCCCCCGCTGGATCGATGCGGAGGCGGGCGTGGAGAAGGTTCTGGAGGAGATGCAGACCCATCGCATCCGCCGGCTTCCGGTGGTCGAGAACAAGAAGCTGATCGGCATGATCAGCGAGGCCGATCTGGCGCAGCACCTGTCCGAGGAGCAGATCGGCGCCTGGGCGGAGAAGGTCTACGCCCGCGGCTGACGGCTCCTCGAACGCACCGCTCAATGGCCCGGTGCCCCTCGTGCGCGAGGGGTACCGGGTCGCTGCGCCGTGCGCCCCGGCGGGCCCATCAGTACTGGGGAGATACGTTTCCGCACTGCGCCGGTACGTCTCCCCGCGCGGTGCATACCCAGCAGGGGTAGGGTGCTCGACATGACACTGAGTGGATGTGCGACATACGGACAGTTGTTTCCGTCCGTCGTGCTGCCCATCGAGGTCGCCCACCTCGTCGGGGGTGGTGCGGCGCGGGTGTCGCCGGTTCCCGGGCCGGACGCCCGGCCGGGCCGGACGCGTCGTGCCCCGTTGTCGGTGCTGCGGATACGGAAGGGGTGCCGCCCCTCCCCCAGCAGACCGTCCACCGACCACACCCCGAGGTGCTCTCCGTCATGCGCACTCCACCCACCCGGCGCGCCGTGCTCGGCGCCGCTGTCGCCACCGCCGGTACGACGGTCCTGGCCGCTTGTTCCGGCGAATCCGAGACGGGCCGCAGTGGTACGAAGGCCGGCGGCGCCAACGCCGACGGCACGACCCGCGGCGGCGTGAACCACGGGACCTCCCCCCGGGAGAGGTCCCGTGGCGAGTACGTCTCCCCCGACGGGGAGGAGGTCGCCGCGGCCGAGGCGAAGCGGCCGTCCGGTCCCCTGCGGAGGATCGACCTCACCGCCACCCCGTCCCGTCTCGATCTGGGCGGCGGGCTCGTCGTCGGCTCCTGGGCCTACGAAGCCCGCCTGCCCGGCCCGGAGCTCCGGTTCAAGGTGGGCGACAACGTGGCACTCACCCTCGCCAACCACCTTCCGGCCGCGACCACCCTGCACTGGCACGGCCTCAACGTGCGCAACGACATGGACGGCGTCCCCGACCTGACCCAGAAGGCGATCAAGCCGGGCGCGGAATTCGCGTACCACTTCAAGGTGCCGCACCCGGGGACGTACTGGTTCCATCCGCACACGGGTGTCCAGCAGGACCGCGGGCTCTACGCGCCACTGATCGTCGACGATCCGAAGGAGCCCCTCAAGTACGACAAGGAGTGGGTCGTCGTCCTCGACGACTGGGTCGACGGAGTGGACGGCTCCACGCCCGACTCGGTGCTCGACGAGCTCAGCCATGGCAGGGGCGGCATGGACCACGGCGGCTCGGACCACGCCGACATGGACCAGCAGGGCGACATGGACGACAAGGGCGACGCGGGGGACAACGGACACGGCGGGTCCCCCAAGTCCACCAAGCGCCGCTCCGGCCCCTCACGGATCATGAGGGACTCCTTCAGCAGACTGCTCGACAGCCACGGAGGCAATGTCGCCTACCCGTACTACCTGATCAACGGCCGGACCGCGCAGTCGCCCACCTCCTTCTCCGCCAAGCCCGGCGACCGCATCCGGCTGCGCATCATCAACGCGGGCGGCGACACCGCGTTCCGCGTGGCGCTCGGCGGTCACCGGATGACCATCACCCACACCGACGGCTACCCGGTCCGGCACACCACGACGGACGCCCTGCTGCTGGGCATGGGCGAGCGGTACGACGTGGTGGTGACCGCCGGGGACGGAGTGTTCCCGTTGACCGCGCTCGCCGAGGGCAAGCGGGCGTCGGCGCTGGCCCTGCTCCGTACCGGAATGGGCACGGCACCCACCGCCTCCGTACGGCCGAAGGAGCTGGACGGAAAGCTGGTGGAGGCGTTCGACCTGTCGCCGGACGAATCCGTGGCGCTGTCCGTCCGCAAGGCCGACCGGACCCTGCGGTTCAAGCTGACCGGCAGCATGAGCGCGTACGACTGGGCCTTCGACCGCAAGCCGTACAACCCCGGACAGCGCCATCCGGTCAGGGCGGGCGAGCGGGTCAGGCTGGAGTTCTACAACGTCACGTCGATGTGGCACCCCGTCCATCTGCACGGGCACTCGTTCGGCGTGGTGGGTGCGGCGGGGCCGCAGCACCGGGCCTCCCACCGGCGCGCGGCCGGGTGGGCGCGCAAGGACACCGTGATCGTCCGGCCGCACAGTTCAATGGCCGTCGAGTTCGACGCGGACAACCCGGGTCTGTGGATGCTCCACTGCCACAACATCTACCACTCGGACGTGGGCATGATGACGGTCGTCGGCTACCGCCGCTGACCCGCTCCTGGCGGGCCGCCCCGCGAGCGCGCGGCCCGCCAGGACATCGCGTCAGTCAGACGATTACACTGGTGCGCGTGCCTCAACTACGCCTCGCACTGAATCAGATCGACTCGACCGTCGGTGATCTCTCCGGCAACGTCGAGGCGATCGTCCACTGGACCCGGCACTCCGCCGAGCAGGGCGCCCATCTGGTGGCGTTCCCCGAGATGATGCTGACCGGCTACCCCGTCGAGGACCTGGCCCTGCGGTCGTCCTTCGTCGAGGCCTCGCGTCAGGCCCTGCGCGCGCTCGCCGCCCGTCTCGACACGGAGGGCTTCGGGGAGCTGCCGGTCGTGGTCGGTTATCTCGACCGTTCCGAAACGGCCCAGCCGCGCTACGGCCAGCCGGCCGGCGCCCCGCAGAACGCCGCGGCGGTGCTGCACCGCGGGCAGGTCGCGCTGACCTTCGCCAAGCACCACCTCCCCAATTACGGCGTCTTCGACGAGTTCCGGTACTTCGTACCGGGCGACTCGATGCCGGTGGTGCGGGTCCATGGCATCGACGTGGCGCTCGCGATCTGCGAGGACCTCTGGCAGGACGGCGGCCGGGTGCCGGCCGCGCGGGCCGCCGGCGCCGGGCTGCTGCTGTCGATCAACGCCTCGCCGTACGAGCGGGACAAGGACGACACCCGGCTGGAGCTGGTCCGCAAGCGGGCCCAGGAGGCCGGCTGCACCACCGCGTATCTGGCGATGATCGGCGGCCAGGACGAGCTGGTCTTCGACGGTGACTCGATCGTCGTCGACCGCGACGGCGAAGTGATCGCCCGCGCTCCGCAGTTCGCCGAAGGCAGCGTCGTGCTCGATCTGGACCTGCCGGCCGCCGAGGCCGAGGCGCCGTCGGGTGTCGTGAACGACGGGCTGCGGATCGATCGCGTGGTGCTCTCCGAGGAGCCCCTGGCCGCGTACGAGCCGGAGCTGGCCGGCGGATACGCGGAGCGGCTCGACGACGACGAGGAGCTGTACTCCGCACTGGTCGTGGGCCTGCGCGCGTACGCCGCCAAGAACGGCTTCAGCAGTGTGCTGATCGGGCTCTCCGGCGGGATCGACTCGGCGCTGGTCGCGGCCATCGCCTGCGACGCGCTGGGCGCGCAGAACGTGTACGGCATCTCGATGCCGTCGAAGTACTCCTCGGACCACTCCAAGGGCGACGCGGCCGAGCTGGCCCGCCGTACCGGGCTGAACTTCCGCACCGTGCCGATCGAGCCGATGTTCGACGCGTACATGGGCTCGCTGGGGCTCACCGGCCTCGCCGAGGAGAACCTGCAGTCCCGGCTGCGCGGCACGATGCTGATGGCCGTCTCCAACCAGGAGGGCCAGATCGTCCTGGCCCCCGGCAACAAGTCCGAACTGGCGGTCGGCTACTCGACGCTGTACGGCGACTCGGTCGGGGCGTACGGCCCGATCAAGGACGTCTACAAGACGTCGATCTTCCGCCTCGCGAAGTGGCGCAACCGCGCCGCCGAGGAGCGCGGGCAGACCCCGCCGATCCCGGAGGCGTCCATCACCAAGCCGCCCAGCGCCGAGCTGCGGCCGGGCCAGGTCGACACGGACTCGCTGCCCGACTACGACGTACTGGACCGGATCCTGGAGCTGTACGTCGACCGGGACCAGGGGCTGGACGAGATCGTCGCGGCCGGGTTCGACGGGGCCCTGGTGACGAAGACGCTGCGGATGGTGGACACCGCGGAGTACAAGCGGCGGCAGTACCCGCCGGGCACGAAGATCTCCCCGAAGGGCTTCGGCAAGGACCGGCGGCTGCCGATCACGAACCGGTGGCGCGAGTCGGGCTGAGCAATGAGGTACCGGGGCCGTCCGGTGGCCGTCCTGTCCTCGGCCACCCGACGGCCCGAGCCGGGCTCGCCCTCCGGCACCGGACGGGCCTGCCCCGGCCGGCCGCCGTCCTGGGCGGAAGGACCCGGTCCCGCTTGAGCCCGTCGGCCGCCGTGGGGGCCCCACATGGACGGCGAACGGGAAGACGTGCAGGACGACGGCGAGCGCGCCGAGCGATCCGTACAGCGTCGGGCGCAGCGCCCGGTCCGTGAGCGGGCCCGCCGCGAGCGCGCCCGGCGTCACGGCCCCACGTGCGCGAGCGCCCGGCTCGTGCGTCACGCCGCCGCACGGGACGGGCGGCGGCGGGCCTATCTCGTACCTGTCACAGCTTCAGGCGTGCGGCGATCGGGAGATGGTCGCTGCCCGTCGCCGGGAGCGTCCACGACGACACCGGCTCCACGTCCTTCACCAGGATCTGGTCGATCCTCGCCATCGGGAACGACGCCGGCCAGCTGAAGCCGAAGCCGTTGCCGGCCGCGCCCTGGGTGGACCTCATCTGCGCGGTGACCGCGTTGAGCGAGCGGTCGTTCATCGTGCCGTTGAGGTCACCGAGCAGGATCACCTTGCCGAGCCGTTCGTCGGCGATGGCCTCGCCCAGGGCGTCCGCGCTGTCGTCGCGCTGGTTGGCCGTGAATCCGGCGTGCAGCTTGACCCGTACGGACGGCAGATGGGCCACATAGACGGCCACCTCGCCCCGGGGGGTCTTCACCGTGGAGCGCATCGCCCGGGTCCAGCCCATCTTGATGTCGACCGGGCGGGTGTTGCTCATCGGGTACTTGCTCCACAGGCCGACGGTCCCCTGCACCGAGTGGTACGGGAAGCGTTCGGCGAGTGCCGCCTCGTACTTCGACACCTTGCCGCTCGGCAGCTCCTCCAGGGCGATGATGTCGGCACCGGAGCTCGCGACCTGCCGGGCGGTGCCCGCGGGGTCGAGGTTGTCGGCGTTGACATTGTGGGTGGCCACGGTGAGGTCGCCGCCGCTGCCCGACTTGTCGGTGAGCAGCCCGCCGAAGATGTTGAACCAGACCACGATCGGCAGCAGGAGGGCGATCAGCGCGGTCGCCGAGCGGCGCACCAGGCCCAGAATCAGCAGGAGCGGGACGAACGCGCCGATCCACGGCAGGAACGTCTCGGAGAGGCTGCCCAGGTTGCCGATGGTGTTCGGGATCTTCGCGTGGAAGGCCATCACCAGGGTGAGGAGGACCGAGCAGAGGGCGAGCACGATTCCGCGCCGCCAGATGCCCGGGTCGCGGGTCCATCTGTCGCGCAGGTCCCGGAGACGGGATCCGGACCCGGTGCGCTGCGGCCCCGTACGGTTGTTCCCGGTGTCCGCTCCGTACGCCTGCACCATCGCGCTGTCCTCACTGCCTTGCCGTGCGTATCGCCGCGCCCTCGACCCTAGGCGATGGGCGGCGGGTTTCCTGCCGTCCACGACGGCTGTACTGCCACGAGGACGAAGGGCGGGGTCCGGAGGGTTCCTGAAAGGAGCGGTCTGCGGGGGCTTGTGACAGAACGATCACACTCGCGCGGGCCCCGGGCGCGCCAGAGGGTGTCGGGTGGCCTCCTGCCCGCCCGATCGGAGGTCACCCGACAGCCTCTCATTCGTCGGCGGCCGGGGCGGAACCCGTCCGGGGGGCGAGGCCCTCGGTCAGGGTCCGGATGATGCGGTCGGCGAGGTCCTCGGGCAGCGGCGCATCGGGCCGGTGGATGGTGCGGACGAGCATGGGCCCCAGGAACAGGTCGTTCGTCAGCTCCACGTCCAGGTCCCCGCGCAGCTCCCCCGCGTCGACCGCCCGCCGCACGGCGGCCAGCATGGCGGCGCGGCGGGGCGCTATGACGGTGCACTGGTATTCGGACCACAGCTTGGGGTGGCTCTTCATCTGCGCGAAGACGTTGTGGAGCAGGACGGAGGAGCGCTGGGCGAGGCCGCGTCGGCGCAGGGACTCCAGCAGCAGCCGCAGGTCGTCGATTCCGGCGGTGCCGGAGACGGTGGGTTCGGGGGGCTCGATGTCGCGCAGGACGTCGACGAAGAGCTCCTCCTTGCCGCTCCAGCGCCGGTAGATGGTCGCCTTGCCGACCCCGGCGGTGCGGGCGATCCGCTCGATGGACAGGGCGGCGAGGGGCTCGCCGGCCTCCAGCAGTTGCACGACGGCGTCGAGGATCGCCCGCTCGGCCGCCGCACTGCGCGGCCGGCCCCTTCGCGGTTCCGGATCCTGCCGGACCGGGTGGTTCCGGCCCTGTGCCTGCGCGTCTACCTGCACCTGAATCCGCCTCTCGCCGCACCGTCCGCTCTTCCGATTCTCGCCGAAGGCGGCGGTGCCCCGGTGAGCCGCCTCCGGGTCCGGGGTCACCCGGAACCCGGAAGGCGGCACTCTTCAGCTCTCCGGGGCCGTTACCGGCCCGCCTCGGCGCGTATCGAGGGCTCGCTCTCGCCGGAGCCGCTGGAGCCCTGTTCGACGGGCGTCTTCCCCGGCAGGAAGAGCGCGACCACGAGCATGCCCACCAGGGCGATGGCCGCCGAACCGATGGCGGTGACGTGCATGGCCTTCAGGAACGCGTCGTTCGCCGCGGCGACCAGCGGGGCGCCCGCCGGGCCCAGCTTGTCCGCGACGCCGAGCGTCGCCTCGATCGACTCCCCCGCCGCCTGCCTGGCGGCGGCCGGGAGCGCACTGAGGTGACCCTCGATGCTGCCGCGGTAGACGGTGGACAGCACCGAGCCGAGCACGGCGATGCCGAGCGCCCCGCCGACCTGCCGGAACGTGTTGTTGACCGCCGATCCGGAACCGGCCTTCTCCCTGGGCAGCGCCTGCATCACGGAGACCGTGACCGGCGTCATCACATGTGCCATGCCCGTGCCCTGCACGAAGAAGAGCACGCACAGCACCCAGACCGGCGTGGTGGCGTCGAACAGCGCGAACGCCGCGAGGCCGAGCGCGACGAGCAGCATGCCGACACTGCAGACCACGCGGGCGCCGAACCGGTCGACGACCAGCCGGGCGCGCGGTGCGAAGATCATCTGGGCGACAGCCAGCGGCAGGATCATCAGACCGGCCTCCAGTGCGCTCCAGCCACGCACGCTCTGCATGTAGAAGGCGGAGAAGAAGGTCACCCCCATGAGCGCGAAGAAGACCAGCGCGATGGCGGCGACGGCCGCGGAGAACGACGGCTCCTTGAAGTACGTGACGTCGAGGGCCGGGTGACTGGTGCGCTTCTCGTACTGGACGAACGCGGCCAGGACGATCAGGCCGCCGACGACCGAGAGGAGCACGACGGGGTCGGTGAAGTCGGCGAGCTGTCCGCCGCGGATGATGCCGTACACCAGCAGGACCAGACCGACGATGGACAGCAGCACACCGACGGGGTCGGTCCGGCCCGGCTTCGGGTCCCTGGAGTCCGGCACCAGCAGCACCATCGCGATCAGCGCGACGACCACCACGGGCACGTTGACCAGGAAGATCGAGCCCCACCAGAAGTGTTCGAGCAGCAGTCCGCCGGTGATCGGGCCGATCGCGATGGCGAGGCCGACGCTGCCGGCCCAGATACCGATGGCCTTGGGCTGCTCGTCGCGTTCGAAGACGTTCATCAGGACGGCGAGCGTGGCGGGCATGACGAACGCGGCGCCGAAGCCCATCACGGCACGCCAGGTGATCAGTTCGCCGGGCGAGCCGGACATGGACGCGAAGGCGGAGCCGACTCCGAACAGGAGGATGCCGAAGAGCAGCACCTTCTTGCGGCCGATGCGGTCGCCGAGCAGTCCCGCGGTGAACAGGAGTCCGGCGAAGACGAGCGTGTAGGCGTTGATCGCCCACTCCAGTTCGCTCTGGGTGGCACCGATGCCGGTGGGTGCGGGGCTGGCGATGGTCTTGACCGCGACGTTCAGGATCGAGTTGTCCAGCACCACGATGAGCAGGCTGAACATCAGAACGACGAGGATCGCCCAACGGCGGCGGTGAACCGCCTCGGGAACCTGGGGCAGGGCGGGGCGAGCGCCCGACGGTATTGACATGTCACGGAGCTTATATGATTTCGATACGACACCGTCTCGTATTGGAAGGTCTTTACCGAGGCGCGGCCACGGACACGGACGGGCGGGCCCACTTCCCGTGGACGGCCGCGGGATGCCACCATGGAACCGGTCCGGGGACGCCGTCAGGGCGCCTCGAGATGACGAAGGAGCCGTTGGCAATGTCGCTTCAGGCTGCGCAGAACAAGTCCGCCGCCACCCCCGCGGGAGCCACCACCGACAGCAGCAAGGCGCTGTACGGAGGCAAGAGCACCCGCCGTATCTCCATCCATGACATCGCCGCCGCCACCGAGCGCGGCGAGAAGTGGCCCATGCTCACCGCCTACGACGCGATGACCGCGTCCGTCTTCGACGAGGCCGGTATCCCGGTCATGCTGGTCGGTGACTCCATGGGGAACTGCCACCTCGGTTACGAGACCACCGTGCCCGTCACGATGGACGAGATCGCGATCCTCTCCGCCGCTGTCGTACGGGGCACCAAGCGCGCCCTGATCGTCGCCGACCTGCCCTTCGGGGCCTACCAGGAGGGGCCGGTCCAGGCCCTGCGCAACGCCACCCGGCTGATCAAGGAGTCCGGTGTCGGCGCGGTCAAGCTGGAGGGCGGCGAGCGCAGCCACGAGCAGATCCGGCTGCTGGTCGACGCCGGTATCCCGGTCATGGCCCACATCGGTCTGACCCCGCAGTCCGTCAACGCGATGGGCTACCGGGTGCAGGGCCGCGGCGAGGAGGCCGCCCAGCAGCTGCTGCGCGACGCCAAGGCCGTGCAGGACGCGGGCGCGTTCGCCATCGTCCTGGAGCTCGTTCCGGCCGAGCTGGCCGCCGAGGTCACCCGCACCCTGCACATCCCGACCGTCGGCATCGGCGCCGGTCCCGACACGGACGCCCAGGTGCTGGTCTACACCGACATGGTCGGGCTGACCGGCGGCAAGGTGCCGCGCTTCACCAAGCAGTACGCGAACCTCCGCCAGGTGCTGGGCGACGCCGCGAAGGAGTTCGCGGAAGAGGTCGTGGGCGGCGCGTTCCCGGCCGCGGAGCACACCTTCCACTAGGTTCTCCCGTTCGGACCAGGCCGCGAGCCCGGCGTGATCCGGACGAAAGGCCCTGGGGTTCTTCGTCCGGATCCGGCGCGATCCGGACGAAGGCCCTAGTTCCCCCGGGTCCGCCCGTTCAGCGGGACGGGCCCGGATTCGGACCACTGCCCGCACCACCGACAGCCCGCCGACATCCCCCATCGGCGGGCTGTCGGCCCGTTGTCGGCGGACTGTCGGTGGCACCTGGTCCCATGGTGGGCATGACGCGAATCGACAAGAACCCCAGGAGCGGCCCGAACGCCGTCGAGGTCCGGGGACTGGTCAAGCACTACGGCTCGACCAAGGCTCTGGACGGCGTGGACCTCGATGTCCGCGAGGGCACCGTGCTCGGTGTGCTCGGCCCCAACGGAGCCGGCAAGACCACGCTCGTACGCTGCCTGTCCACCCTGATCGTCCCCGACGCCGGGCACGCCGTCGTGGCGGGCTACGACGTGGTGAAGCAGCCCCGGCAGCTGCGCCGCACCATCGGCCTGACCGGGCAGTACGCCTCGGTCGACGAGAAGCTCTCCGGCTGGGAGAACCTCTACATGATCGGGCGGCTGCTCGATCTGCCGCGCAAGACCGCCCGCGCCCGCGCCGACGAGCTGCTGGAGCGGTTCTCGCTCACCGACGCCGCCAAGCGCGCCGCGATGGACTACTCCGGCGGCATGCGGCGCCGGCTGGACCTGGCCGCCTCGATGATCGGCAGCCCGGCCGTCCTCTACCTGGACGAGCCGACGACGGGGCTCGACCCCCGGACCCGCAACGAGGTCTGGGACGAGGTGCAGCGGATGGTCGCGGAGGGGGCGACCGTCCTGCTCACCACCCAGTACATGGAAGAGGCCGAGCAGCTCGCGAACGAGCTCACCGTCATCGACAAGGGCCGGATCATCGCCAACGGCAGGGTCGACGAGCTCAAGGCGAAGGTCGGCGGCCGCACCCTGCAGATCCGGCCCTCGGACCCGGCGCAGCTGCCCTCGATGGCGCAGGCGCTCAGGGAGGCCGGCCTCGACGGGGTCGCGGGCGCGCAGGCCGTCCCGGACGAAGGGCTGCTGTACGTACCGATCCTCAGCGACGAGCAGCTGACCGCCGTCATCGGCCTGCTCGGCACCCGGGGCTTCTCACTGGCCCATGTCGCCACCGCGCTGCCCAGCCTGGACGAGGTCTTCCTGGCCATCACCGGCGAGAAGAGCGCTTCCGCCACCGACACGATCCCGACGGAGGTCGCGGCATGAGCACGACGATCCAGAAGCCTGCCCCCGCCGATACCGCCGCCGCTGCCGGCCGGCCGCCGGCGCCCGCCGGTGAGGGCCGGATCGGGCTGCGCGGCAACCTGCGGCACATCGGGGCGCTGATGCGGCGCAATCTGCTCCAGATCAAGAAGGATCCGGAGTCGATGTTCGATGTGCTGCTGATGCCCATCATCTTCACCCTGCTGTTCGTGTACGTCTTCGGCGGGTCCATCGGCACGAGCATGGGCGGAGACCGGCAGACGTACATCAACTACGTGGTCCCCGGCCTGATGGCGATGATGGGCATGAACATCGCCACCGCGGTCGGGACCGGTGTCAACGAGGACTTCCACAAGGGGGTCATGGACCGGTTCCGGACGATGCCGATCGCCCGCTCCTCGGTCCTCATCGCGAAGATCGCGGTCGAGCTGGGCCGGATGATGGTCGCCACGGCGATCCTGCTGGGCATGGGCTTCCTGCTCGGCATGGAGCTGAAGACCTCGGTGCTCGGCCTGCTCGCGGCGGTCGGCCTGTCGGCGGCCTTCGGCGCCGCGATCATGTGGATCTTCATCCTGCTCGGGCTGTCCCTGAAGACACCCCAGGCGGTTCAGGGACTGGGGATGCTGGTGCTCATTCCGCTGCAGTTCGGCTCTTCGATCTTCGCCCCGACCGCCACGATGCCCGGCTGGCTCCAGGCATTCACCGACTACAACCCGCTGTCCAACCTGGCGGACGCGGCGCGCGGGCTGATGATCGGCGGGCCGGTCGCCCACTCGGTGTGGCTGACGCTCGGCTGGGCGGTGGCGATCACCGCGGTGACGGCTCCGCTCGCAGTCGCCAAGTTCCGCAAGCGGAGCTGACGCGCACCGGTGACGGTTCAGTCCCGGTACGCCTCGACGAGGGCGGTGGCCTCCTCCAGGGAGAGGCCGCCGCCCTCGGCGTACGCGCTCTCGTAGGCGGCCCGGCCGAGGACGGCGACGGCCAGTCCCTCCGCCTCGGCCCAGTCGTGCCGCTCCATCGACGCCGATGCGTGGCCCCGGGGCAGCAGTCCGCGGCCGGCCCCCAGCAGCCGTGCCGCGGTCGCGGCCCGGCGCTCGCCGCCGATGCCGGCCAACGACCGTGCGAGGCCGACGAGATGGATGACGGACATATGGGGCGCCACCATCTGGGACAGCCGGTCGTGGGACCGGGCCAGCGCCTTCAGCCCCTTGGGCAGGGCCTCGGCGTACCGGCCGTCCTGGTTGTCCAGCCAGGCCAGCCCGCCCAGCATGAAGCCCTCGAAGATGGCCAGCGTCTCGGATCGGAACTCCTGAAGCACCGTGTCCAGTTGCTCCCGGGCCTCGCCGGTGCGTCCGGTCCGTCCGAGCCACATGGCGAGGTAGAGCCGGGCGGCGGGCATCGCCTCGTGACCCGTACTTCCCTCCGCGACCACCTCCCGCAGGATCGCCTCGCCCTCGTCGCCGCGGCCGAGTTCGGTGAGCGCGGACGCGTACCGGGACCGCAGGACCGACACCTGGGACTCGGCGCCTAGCTTCCGCGCGTAGCCGATGGCGGCCCCGAAGTCCTCGGCCGCGCGCGCGTACTCGCCCCGTTTCTCGTTGGCCTCGCCCCGGGCGGAGAGCGCCTCGGCGGCGCCCCAGTCGTCGCCGAGCCGGACGAAGATCTCCAGGCTCTCGTCCGCGTCACGGCGCGCGTCCCCCGCCCATTCGGACCGGTTGGCCAGCACGTTGGCGCGCATCTGGAGCGCGCCGGCCAGTTCCCACGCGTAGCCGAACTCCCGGCTGGCGCGGACCGTTTCGTCCAGCAGCTCGCGCAGGTCGTCGACCGCGCCGGTCAGCATGACCGCGAAGAACCAGAGCGACGCCGGAGTGCGGCAGGTCTGCGGCTGGCCCGCGCGGTAGGTGTCCGCGATGACGCGCAGCCGGGCCATGCCCTTCTCGTCGGCCCACACGTCCTGGGAGTGGTCCATGCTGACCAGTTGGACCAGGGCCACCTGGCGCCGTGCTTCCTGGAGCAGTTCGGGCGACATGGGCGGCGGCGCGTCGATGCAGCGCTCGTGGAGGGAGGGCGCGGGTTCGGCGGGCTCGGCGAACGGGTCGGGGCCCAGCCCGGCGGCCGTGTCGGCCCAGTGCAGGGCGTCGGTGCGCAGATCGCGCATCTGCCAGTACCAGCACAGCGACAGCACCATGCAGAGCGCCTCCTGCTCGTCGCGGGCGGCGACGGCCCGGCGCAGGGCGGTGCGGAGGTTCTCGTACTCGCGCTGGAGGAGGTCGATGGCGGCCCGCTGCCCGGCGCCGCGGAGCTCGGGGTCGGTGGTCCGGGCCAGTTCCCGGAAGTACACCAGGTGGCGCCGCTCCACGGCGTCCCGCTCCGCCGCCTCGTCGAGCCGTTCGGTGGCGTACTCGCCCACGGTCTCCAGCAGCCGGTAGCGCATCGCGCCGTCGTCGGCGGGCGCGGCGACGACGAGGGACTTGTCGACGAGCGAGCCGAGCAGCCCGGCGACCTCGGGCACACCCCGCGGGCCGTCCGTGCAGACGGCCTCGGCGGCGGCCAGGGTGCAGCCGCCCGCGAAGACCGACAGACGGCGCAGCACGGCCCGTTCGGAGTCGTCGAGCAGGTCCCAGGACCAGTCGACGACGGCACGCAGCGTCTGCTGGCGGGGCAGGACGGTACGGGCGCCGCTGGTGAGCAGACGGAACCGGTCGTCGAGCCGGTCGGCGATCTGGCGCGGGGTGAGCATCCGCAGCCGGGCGGCGGCGAGTTCGATGGCGAGCGGCAGCCCGTCGAGGCGGCGGCAGATCTCGGCGGCGGCCGCGGCGGTCCCCTCGTCCGCGTCGGCCCGGAAGCCGGGCCGCGCGGCGGCGCCGCGGTCGGTGAACAGCCGGAGCGCCATCGGGTCGGGCAGCGGGTCGACGGGCCGGACGAACTCGCCGGGCACCCCGAGCGGTTCGCGGCTGGTGGCCAGCACGGTGAGTTCCGGACAGTGGACGAGGAGATGGTCGGCGAGGGTGGCGACGGCCCCGACGACGTGCTCGCAGTTGTCCAGGAGGAGGAGCATCCGGCGCCGTGAGCAGTGCTCGGTGAGGCGCACGAGGGGGTCGCCGGCGTTGCCCTCGGCGACCCTCAGTTCCTCGGCGCCGGCCCCGCGCAGCACGGTCTCGCGGGCGCCGAGCGCGGTCAGCACGGCCTGCGGCACCGCCTCGGGGTCGTCGACGGGGGCGAGTTCGGCCAGCCAGACGCCGTCCGGCCAGGCGGGGGCGACGGATTCGGCGGCCTCCTGGGAGAGCCGGGTCTTGCCCGCCCCGCCGGGACCCAGGAGGGTGACCAGCCGGGCGTGCGAGAGGTCCTCGCGCAGGGCGTCGATGTCATCCTCGCGCCCGACGAAGCTGGTGAGCCTGGCCCGGAGGTTTCCCCGCGGGGCGGCGGGGGCCCGGGTACGGGCGGTGGGGGCCGGATCGGCCGCCGCGACCGGCCGAGCCGGGGCCCGATGGAGCAACTCGGCGTACAGGAACTGCAGTTCGGGACCGGGATCGGTACCGAGACGGTCGGCGAGCACGGTGCGCACCTCGTCGTACGCGGCCAGCGCCTGCGCCGGGCGCCCGGCGTCGCGCAGGGCGCGCAGTCGCAGTGCCTGGAGGGGTTCGTCGATCGGGTGTTCGGCGCAGAGGGCGAGCAGTTCGGGCAGGACCTCGTCCGCGCGGCCGAGCGCGAGGGCGGCGGCGAGTCCGGTGCGCCGGGCGTCCAGGCGCCGGGCAGCCCAGCGGGCCGCGACGGCGCCGCGGTCGGGGAGATCGGCCAGGACCGGCCCCCGCCACAGGGCGAGCGCGTCGTCGAGCACGGCCTGGGCCTTCGCCGCGTCGCCCTCCTCCAGCGCCCGCGTCCCCTCCGCCGCGAGCCGCTCGAAGCGGTACAGGTCGACCGCTTCCGGCTCCACGGCGAGCCGGTAGCCGCTCTCCGCCGAGGCGACCGCCGTATGGCCGAGCGCCCGCCGGAGCCGGCCGACGAGCGCCTGCAGGGCACCCACCGCGTCGGCCGGCGGGTCGCCGTCCCACACCTCGTCGATGAGGACGGCGGCCGGGACGGTGCGGCCGGGGCGCAGCGCGAGGACGGTGAGGAGGGCGCGCAGCCGTGCACCGCCGAGGGCGACGGCCGTGCCGTCGTCGCGGAGTGCCAGGGTGGTCCCGAGGATGCAGTAACGCACGCGCCTATTCTCCGTGACCGAGACCGGGAAAGGGACGCACGTTCGGCCGTACCCGTGTTCGCCGTGTGCCGGAATCGCTCGTCATGCCCCCACCCTTCACGGAACCACCGCCCCGACGCGAGACGTTTGTGACGTGTCGGCTGTACGGTCGCTCTCGCCGCCCGCCGCCCCGTCCCCCTTCCGGCCAGCCACCTGGAGTTCGCCGATGACCACCGCAAGCGCCCGCAGCGACCGGCGGATCAGCCCGGTCTTCCTCGGGATCGTCGCCGTGATGGCGGTGTCGGCCTGGGCGGTGTGGACGGATTTCGCGAAACAGCCCGGAATCGCCTTCTTCCTCTTCGTGACGGCGGCCTGGGTGGTGTCGCTCTGCCTGCACGAGTACGCGCATGCCCGTACCGCGCTGCACAGCGGGGACATCTCCATCGGGGCGAAGGGCTATCTGACCCTGAATCCGCTGAAGTACACCCATGCGCTGCTCAGCATCGTGCTTCCGGTGCTCTTCGTGATCATGGGCGGTATCGGTCTGCCCGGCGGTGCGGTCTTCATCGAGCGGGGCCGGATCAGCGGGCGCTGGAAGCACAGCCTGATCTCGGCGGCGGGCCCGCTGACGAACGTGCTGTTCGCGTTTCTGTGCACCGCGCCGTTCTGGCTGCACGCGCTGGACGGCGTGCCGGTCGGCTTCCAGTACGCGCTGGGATTCCTGGCGCTGCTCCAGGTCACCGCGGCGATCCTCAACTTCGTCCCGGTGCCGGGGCTGGACGGCTACGGCGTGATCGAGCCCTGGCTCTCGTACCGGATCCGCCGGCAGGTCGAGCCGTTCGCCCCGTTCGGGCTGATCGCGGTCTTCGGCGTGCTGTGGATCCCGGAGATCAATCACGCGTTCTTCGACGCGATCCACGCGCTGCTGCGCACACTGGGCATCAGCGAGTTCACGACGTACTGCGGATTCGACACCTACCGCTTCTGGCAGGCGGCCGATCCGGTCTGCGCGGTCAACCGCTGACCGCCGCTCAGCCGGCGGCCTGTGCGCGCTGCCGACGGAGGTAGAACCACGCCATGTTGGACGAGAGGCCGGCCAGCAGCACCCAGACGATCCCGAGCCAGCTGCCCTGGACGAACGAGATCACGGCCGCGACGACGGCCAGGACGCAGACGGCGATGGCGTAGAGAGCGAGGCGGGGCATGGGGGGCGGCTCCTTACCGGGGGTGGTGCACGGTCCCGTCCAGTGTCCCCCATGCCCCTTTCCGCTCGCCGCAGGGTGGGGCGGGAACGCGCTCAGACGTCGGTGGTACGCAGCCCGGCGTGCGCCTTGTAGCGGCGGTTGACCGAGATCAGGTTGGCGACCAGCGACTCGACCTGGTGGGCATTGCGCAGCCGCCCGGCGAAGATGCCGCGCATGCCGGGGATCCGGCCCGCCAGCGCCTGCACGAGGTCGGTGTCGGCGCGGGCCTCGCCGAGCACCAGCACATCGGTGTCGATCTCCTCGACGGCCTCGTCCTGCAGCAGCACCGCCGAGAGATGGTGGAAGGCCGCGGTGACCCGGGACTCCGGCAGCAGGGCGGCGGCCTGCTCGGCGGCGCTGCCCTCCTCGGGCTTCAGGGCGTAGGCGCCCTTCTTGTCGAAGCCCAACGGGTTGACGCAGTCGATGACGAGCTTGCCCGCGAGCTCCTCGCGCAGCGACTCCAGGGTCTTGGCATGGCCGTCCCACGGCACGGCGACGATCACGACATCGCTGCGGCGCGCGCATTCGGCGTTGTCCGCGCCCTCGACGCCGTGGCCGAGCTCGTCGGCGGCGGTCCGCGCGCGGTCGGCGGCGCGGGAGCCGATGATCACCTTCTGCCCGGCGCGGGCGAAGCGGTAGGCGAGCCCGCGGCCCTGCGGTCCGGTGCCGCCGAGTACGCCGACGGTCAGCCCGGACACGTCGGGGAGGTCCCACGGGTCCTTGGCGGGGGGCTTGGGTGCGCTGCCACTGTCATTCGTAGTCATGGCTGCGACACTACTGCCGCGATGCGAAGGAACGCTCCGTCGTCCCACCAGCGGTCCGGCCCGCAGCGCCGGACCCGTTCGGACGGTTCCGTCGTCGTTCACCGATAGCGGGGCCGGGCCCTGGGGCATGATGCCGGGCCATGGATGCCGTACGTGTCGCCCTGCTGCGCGAAGTGCTCGCCGGGACGGAGTGGCCCGCGGCGACCCGGCGGTTCGCCGGGTCGCTCAGGTCCTCCGTCGTCCCGCACGGCGGCGGTCTGCTGCTGGTGGGCACGGCGGCGTACGAGCCGTGGCATCTGGCGGCCCATCTGGTCGACGAGTCCGCCTGGTCCGGGCTGCCGGAGCTGGCCCCCACCCTGGTGCGCCATCGGGTGGATCCGGGTGATCCGGCGCATCTGGCCTTCGGTCTGGCCCGGATCGAGGCGGCCGGGCGGGGCGAGACGCTGCTGCTGGTGGCCCCGGAGCGGCCCGGCGCCGGGCTGCTGGAGCGGGTGCACGACGCCCGTCGGGCCGGGGCGACGGTCCTCTCGCTGGACGGCGGCGACCCCGAGGTACGGGGGCTCGCCCACGAGACGCTCGCGGTGACCGCCACCGACGATGTCGACCTGGACACCGTGCAGCACCTGGTGAGCGCGGCCGCCGGGGAGAACAGCGCCCCCGCGCCGCGCGGCCGCCGCCGCTTCCGGGACCGGCTGTCCCGGCTCGCCGACCAGCTGACGGCGCCGCCACCGGCCCGGTGGTGAGCGCTGGCCCCGGCGGCGTGATCCGCCGGGCGGCCGGGCCGGACCGAAGCCGCGCACCGGCCGCCGTGCAGGACCGACAGCGTGATCCGCCGGGTGGCCGGGCACCCCGACCGCCCCGCACCCCGACCGCCGCGCACCCCCCTGCCCCCGGGCTCCACAGCCGCCGCGAAAATCTGTTGCAGCGCGCACCGGCGGCGCCGGAGCATGGCCTCTCGTGACCTCAGCTCCCTCCCCGGCCGCCCGGCTGCGCGCACTGCTGCCCGACCTCTCGCCACTGCGCTCCTCGGCCGACTTCCGGCTGCTGTGGATCCAGGGCCTGGTGACCTACTTCGGCAGCTTCATGGCCTTGATCGCGCTGCCGCTCCAGATCAAGGAGCTGACGGGTTCGCCGCTGGCCGTCGGCGCGATGGGCGCGGTCGAGCTGGTGCCGCTGGTCGTCTTCGGTCTGTACGGAGGGGCGCTCGCGGACGCCGTGGACCGCCGCAAGGTGATCCTGGGCACCGAGGCGGGTCTGGGGCTGCTCGCCCTCGTACTCCTGGTGAACGCCGCGCTGCCCGACCCCCTGCTCTGGCCGCTCTATCTGGTCGCGGGCGGGGTCTCCGCGCTCGCCGGGCTCCAGCGGCCCGCGCTGGACTCCCTGATGGCCCGGATCGTTCCGCACGACCAGCTGACCGCTGCCGCCGCGCTGAACTCGCTGCGCTGGCAGTTCGGCGCGATCACCGGTCCCGCGGTGGCCGGACTGGTGGTGGCCTATGCCGGACACGCCACGGCCTACACGGTCACGGTGGCCACGTTCACCGTCTCCGTGCTGCTGTGCCTGCGGCTGGCACCCGCGCCGCCCTCCCCGGACAGCGCGAAGCCCTCGCTGCGCGGCATAGCGGAAGGGGCGAGGTACGCCTGGAGCCGGCCGGTGCTGCTGGGGACGTACGCGGTCGATCTGGCGGCGATGTTCTTCGCCTTCCCGAACACGATCTTCCCGTTCCTCGCCGACGAGCTGGACGCCGAGTGGTCGCTGGGCCTGATGTATGCGGCGGGGTCGGTCGGTTCCCTGGTCCTGGGCCTGACCAGCGGCTGGACGTCGCGGGTACGGCGGCACGGGCTCTTCGTGGTGTTCGGGGCGGCGGCCTGGGGGCTGGCGATCGCGGCGGCCGGGTGGTTCAGCGACGTATGGCTGGTGCTGCTCTGTCTGGCGGTGGCGGGCGCGGGCGACATGCTCAGCGGTCTCGGCCGTTCCACGATCTGGAACCAGACCATCCCGGAGGAGCTGCGGGGCCGGCTGGCGGGCATCGAGGTGCTCTCGTACAGCGTCGGCCCGCAACTGGGCCAGGTGCGGGCCGGTGCGATGGCGGGGTGGACAGGGACCCGCTCCGCGATCTGGAGCGGGGGCGTGGCATGCGTCGCCTCGGTCGCGCTGCTGACCGCGACGCTGCCGAAGCTGCTGACGTACGACTCCGAGACGGACCAGGACGCGGTGCGCAGGCGCGCGGCCAGGGAGTCGAACGCGTCCGGCGTCTGAGGAACGGGGACCGGGGGCGCGCCCCGGGCTCCCGGTCCCAGCGCCCCGGTGTCCGGGTCCCGGCCCCGGTCAGGCCTCCGAATCAGGCGGTGTGCCCCGGTCGTGCCACTTGGGGTCCGTCTCCCACTCCAGATTCCGCTCCTGCGCCGTCTCCATCGCGTGGCGCGCCTCCTCAGGGGTGGCGTACGGCCCGAAACGGTCCTTGGCCGGGCACTCGGGGCCCTCCTCGACCTTCTGATGCTGCAGGCAGTAGTACCACTCGCCCGGCTTGCCGGCCGTGCGCTTCTTGAACAGGGCCATCATCGGCTCCTTCCCTCGGGGCCATGCTGCCCCAAGCGCGCTGGTTAGACTCGCTGACATGTCTGGCCAGTCGCTGCTCGTACCCGGGGAGATCACTCCCATCCGTTCCGTACCCGGAAACATCCGGCGCCCCGAATACGTGGGCAAGCCGGGCCCCACCCCGTACACCGGTCCGGAGGTCCAGGACGCCGACACCGTCGAGCGCATGCGCGTCGCGGGGCGGATCGCCGCGCAGGCGATGGCGGAGGCCGCGAAGCACATCGCCCCGGGCGTCACGACGGACGAACTCGACCGGGTCGCCCATGAGTTCATGTGCGACCACGGCGCATACCCGTCGACGCTCGGCTACCGGGGATTCCCCAAGTCGCTCTGCACCTCGCTCAACGAGGTGATCTGTCACGGCATCCCGGACTCCACGGTGCTGCGCGACGGCGACATCGTGAACCTCGACGTCACGGCCTACATCAACGGGGTGCACGGCGACAACAACGCCACGTACCTCTGCGGCGACGTGGACGAGGAGTCCCGGCTGCTCGTGGAGCGCACCGAGGAGGCGCTGAACCGGGCCGTCAAGGCGGTCCGGCCGGGGCGCCAGGTCAATGTGATCGGGCGGGTCATCGAGTCGTACGCGAAGCGCTTCGGATACGGGGTGGTGCGGGACTTCACCGGGCACGGGATCAATTCCTCGTTCCACTCCGGTCTGATCATCCCGCACTACGACAGCCCGCACGCGACCACCGTGATGCGGCCCGGCATGACGTTCACCATCGAGCCGATGCTGACGCTGGGCAGCCATGACTACGACATGTGGGACGACGGCTGGACCGTGGTGACGAAGGACCGCAGGCGTACGGCCCAGTTCGAGCACACGCTGGTGGTCACGGAGTCGGGCGCCGAGATCCTGACGCTCCCGTAACCACGCGGACAGTTCTTTCCCGAAGCGGTCGCCCCCGGGCGGCCGCTTTCGCATGTTCCCGGCGTTCCCGCTGTCCGCGCGAACTCCCGCGCGGCGGCGGAACCAGGCGTATCGTTTTTACCGACAGACTGTCGGGAAGCTGTTGACTTAGGTAAGCCTAAATAGGAGGATCGGGGATGTCGACAGCCACCGCCCTACGCGGTCGCTGCCGATGCTTCTGTCTCTTTCCGGACTTCCCGTCCCCCTCCCGGCCCCTGGAGGCCCGCCTTGGACACGACCGCCGCCCCCACGCCCTTCTCGACGCTCATCCGCACCGCCTCGCACGAGCAGCACACCGAGGCGGAGACCTCGACCTTCATGAGCGACCTGCTCGGCGGGCGGCTCGGAGTGGACGCGTACACGCGCTACACCGAGCAGCTGTGGTTCGTGTACCGGGCGCTGGAGGAGGGCGCCCAGGCATTGCGGAGCGACCCGGTCGCCGGTCCGTTCATACGGCCCGAGCTGATGCGCACCGCCGAGCTGGAGCGCGATCTGGCCCATCTGCGGGGTGCCGGCTGGCGCGAGGGGCTGGAGCCGCTGCCCGCCGCGGCCGCGTACGCCGCCCGGGTCGAGGAGTGCGCCCGGACCTGGCCCGCCGGTTACGTCGCGCACCACTACACCCGGTATCTCGGCGACCTCTCGGGCGGCCAGATCATCCGTGACAAGGCGGAGAGGGCCTGGGGCTTCGCGCGCAAGGGTGACGGGGTCCGGTTCTATGTCTTCGAGGAGATCTCCAACCCCGCCTCGTTCAAGCGGGGTTACCGCGAGCTGCTGGACGCGGTGAACGTCGACGACCTGGAGAAGCAGCGCATCGTCGACGAGTGCAAGCGCGCCTTCGCGCTGAACACGGCGGTGTTCCGGGAGCTGGGCGAGGTGTTCCCGCTCAGCGCGTAGTGCCGTGCCCGACGCTGAACCGGGGTGACCGGCGTTCGCCGGTCACCCCGGTTCAGCGTCGGGCGCGGACGGCGGCGAGTGTCACGCGGCCCCCGACCTCCACCGTGCCGTCGGGCGCGGGAGCGGTGAGGATCTGGGAGCCGCGTCCTTGCGTGATGTTGAGGGCGCGCCCCAGCTCCGCACTGAGCAGCAGCGCCGCGGCCCCCGTCGCCTCGTCCTCCACGATGTTGTCGTCGCGCCGGGGGAACGCCCGCGCCCTGACCCGGCCGGCCGCCTCGTCCTCCCAGGCCCATACGTACAGCCAGCCCTCCCCCGGCGGCGGCCCGGTCAGCGCCTCGACCTCGGCGGCGGACCCGTACCGCTCCAGCGTGCGCGGGGGTGCCCACTCGGGGCGGGCGGTGATCCAGCTGAACTCGCCGTCCTGACGGGCGAAGACCTCCCCGACCGGAAGCTCCAGGATCTCCAGGTCGAGCAGCCAGGCCGTGCCGACGAGCGGATGCCCGGCGAACGGGAGGCGGAGACCCGGGGTGTAGATGTCGACGTGTCCGCGCTCGGGGTCGTCGACGAACACCGTCTCGCTGAAGCCGAGCCGGCCTGCCAGCGCCTGCCGGGACGCCCGGTCCGGGTAGGCGCTGCCGTCGCGCACCACACCGAGGGCGTTGCCGTGCCGGCCGTCGGGGCCGCAGAACACGCGCAGTACGTCGATGCCCGCGGGTACGTCGAAGTCGCTGTCGCTCACGTCAGCATTCAAGCACCGCCCGGGTGGCGGCCGCTCGGCCGGTCCACCCGGGCGGTGCCGTCATGGGACGCGGACGGGTCAGGCGGTACGACGGCGGCGGGCGGCGAACACCGCGCCGGCGCCGGCCGCCACGACCACGCCCGAGGCGGCGAACAGGGCGCCCGCCGGGAGTTCGGAGCCGGTGGCGGCGAGGGAACCCGAGCCGCCGACCGAACCGCCCGCCGAACCACCGACCGAGCCGCCGCCCACGCTGCCGCCATCGGCGGTCGTGGAGCCTCCCGCCAGGCCGGTGGAACCCGTGCCGCCCGTACCGCTGGGGGGTTCGGCGTCCTTGTCGAGGGCGACCGCGACGGTCAGCGCGTCGAGCTGCTCGCCCGCCGGGTACATGCCCCCGAAGGCCTTGGTGCCGTCGGCGCTGAGGGTCGCCGGCACCGCCGAGAGGGTCACCACGCCGTCCTTCGCGGCGAGTTCACCCTTGGGCAGCTTCAGGTCGGCGACCGCGAGGCCGGTGTAGGTGGAGACCTTCTTCGTCGCGCGGTCCTTGGTGGTGACGTCCGCGATCAGCGTGCCCTTCGTCCCGTTCACCCGGATCTCCACGCCGGTCAGGGAGAGGTCCAGGGTGTACGCGCCGTTCTCCTCGTGGCCCAGGAAGCGGACCTTGCCGTCGAACCCGGCGTTCAGGGTCTGCTTCGAGGCGTCGAAGTGTCCGCCGACGTCGTGGAACCGGTAGCCGTCGCCGGACGCGGTGGCACCTCCCGTCGTCTCGATTCTGCCGTGGGCGATCGGGCCCGTGACGTAGGTCCGGAAGGACTTCTTCACGCCCCAGTCCAGGGTGCCGTCGACGATCGCGCCCGGGTCGTCGGCGGCCGGCTCGTCGGTGGCCGGGGCGGAGGGGGACGGGGACGCGGACGCGGTGGGCTTCCCGGTCGGCCCGGTGGTCGGCTCCGTGGTGGGCCTCCCGGTGGGTTCGGTCGTCGGCTTCCCGGTCGGCTCGGTGGTCGGCTCGGTGGTCGGCTCCTCCGTGGGCTTCTCGGTCGGGGCCGTGACCGCCTTCACCGAGAGCGTGGCCGGGTCGAGCGCGTCGCCCTCCTTGTACTGGCCGTTGAATGCCTCGGAGCCCGCCTTCGTCAGCGTCGCCGGGATGTCCTCGAAGACCATCGCACCGCCCGCGCCCTGACCGGGCTTCACCGCCGAGAGGTCGAGGGCGGCGAACGCCACGTCGTCGCGGGTGCCCTCCGGGGTCGTGACGTCGACGGTGATCGTGCCGCCGTTACGGGTCGTGGCGAGCTTCACGTCGGAGAGCGTGATGTCGAGAACGCCCCCGTGGGCGTAGAAGTTGACGCCGCCCCCGAAGGCGGTGTCGGTGCCGTGCGTGGCCGTGTCGTAGGTGCCCTTGCCGTCGGCGAAGGTGAACACGCCGTTGTCGGGTGCCTGGGTGGCGCCGTCCTCGACGGTGACCCTCCCGCCGGAGAACGGCGAGGCGAGGTACGTGCGGAAGGACTCCTTGACGCCCCATTCCAGCGTGCCGTCCTTCAGTTCCAGCTTCGGCGCCGTGGCGGCCGCCCCGTCGGAGGCGGTGCTGTCGGCGGCGAGCGCCGGAAAGGTGAACGCGGTCGCGCCGAGGGCGGCTGCCGTGGCGACGGCGGCGGCGAGAGCTCTGGGACGGCGGGTGGCTGCCATGGTCGGTGGTCTCCTCAGGGGATGGAAGGCGGGGGTGGGAGGGGGTCTAGATATTGCGGCGTCGGGCGAGGTACAGCGCGGCAGCCGCCGCGAGTACGCCCGCTCCGCCGATGCCGAGGTACAGCCCGGTCCGGGAGCCGGAACCGGGGTCGGCGTCGGACGCCGATGCGGCGGTGGTCGTGGTCTTCGCCGCCGGCGGGCCGGACGGGTCGGGCGCGCTGCCCAGGTCGGGCAGGGCGGGGAGCTCGGCCCGGGTGTCGAGGGCGACGGCCAGTGAGACCGGGTCCATCGCGGTGCCGGCCCGGTAGAGCGAGCCGAACGCCCGCGCACCGTCGGCGGTGAGGGTCGCGGGGGCCTCGGTGAGGACGGCGAGCCCGTTCTTCGGCGTGAAGTCCTTCGCGGCGAAGGTGACGAGCGGGACGGCCCTTCGCCGGTCGCCGCCGCTCAGGACGTCGGCCGAGAGCGTGCCCTTGCCCGCCTTCACCCGGACCGCGACCGCGGAGAGTCTCAGATCGAGCCCATCGGCGCCGGTGAAGCGGACGCTGCCCGCGAAGCCCGCGTCCAGGCTCCGCCCCGCCGGGTCGTACGTGCCCTTGCCGCGCGGGAAGCGGAAGAGCGCCCCGCCGTCCTGGGCACCCTCGGCGAGGGTCCACTTCCCCTTGCCGATGGAGCCCGTGACGTACTCGCGGAAGGTCCGGCGCACGCCCCAGTCGACGGCGGCGTCCTCGAAGCGTCCCGCCACCTGGTGCGCCTTCTCCGTCTTCTTCGAATCCGTCGGCCTTTCGGGGGACTTGGACGCGGACGGCTGCCCGGCGGGGGCGGAGGTGTCCACGGAGAGGCTGATCGGGTCGAGCGGTGTGCCGGCCGTGTAGTAGCCGGCGAACGCCTTCGCACCCTGTGAAGTCAGCGTCGCCGGGATGTTGTCGAGGGCGATGGGGGTGGAACCGCCCTTCATGTCGATCCCGGACAGACCGAGTCTCGCCAGCGGCACCTGGGCGGCCGAGGTGACGCGACCGCTCCCCCGGTCCTTGCTGACCATGTCCGCGTGGACGGTGCCGCTGCCGCCCGAAATGCGGACCGTGGGGCGGCTGATGGTGAGGTCCAGCTCGTAGCCCCCGGCGGACTTCTTGTGGCCGAGGAATCGGACCCCGCCCGAGAAGGCGGAGCTGAAGGCGCCGCTCGCCGGGTCGTAGGAACCGGTGGCGGAATGGAAGCGGAACTGGCTGCCGCCGACCGTGGCGGCACCACCGGTCAGGCTCCAACTGCCGTTCGCGACGGGGCCGGTGACGTAGCTCTGGAAGGAGGACTTGATGCCCCAGTCCAGCCTGCCGCCCTGCACGGTGCGGCTCGCCGCTTGCGCGGCGGTGGCCGGGAGCAGCGCTCCGGGCAACACCGCGAGAAGCGCGACAGCGAGCGCGCGGGCAGGTCTGGACGACAGCATGAGGACCCCTCCGAGGCCTGGAAAGTCAGGTAAGGCTAACCTAAGCTATACGGGTCCTCCGGAGGTACCCCTTCCACCGCATTGCTCGCAAACCATGCCCAACCGCTCACCACAGAAAGACAGGACGGTGCCCCCAGTGCGCTTCTCGCAGGACTTCGCCCCGCCGGTCCGGGGCGCCCGGCGACCAGGGCGCGGGCCGGTCAGGGCCCGTGGACCGCTGGCCTCGACGACGGCCGTCGTCGCCCTGGCCCTCGTCCTGACGGGCTGCGGCGGCGGTACGGACCCGCGGGCTCCCGTCGCCCGCTCCAAGAGCGCCGAGGCCGATCGCGTCGAGCCCCTGACCACCGCACCGAGACCCCGGCTGCCGGTCACGGTGAAGTCGGCGGACGGCATCGAGGTCACCGTCGCCTCGACCGACCGCATCGTTCCGCTGACCGGTGGCCTGAGCGAGATCGTCTTCACGCTCGGCCTCGGCAAGCGCGTCGTGGCCCGCGACATCACCGCCACCTTCGAACAGGCCGCCGGGCTCCCGGTGGTGACCCGCGCCCATGACGTCTCGGCGGAGAGCGTGCTCTCGCTGAGACCGACGGTCGTCCTGGCGGAGACCACGACCGGCCCCGCGGAGGCCATCGACCAGATCCGCGACGCGGGCATCCCGCTCGTCGTCGTCGAACCCGCCAAGGAACTCGACGACGTCGGCCGCCGGATCGACACCGTGGCGGCGGCCCTGGGCGTGCCGGACTCGGGCGCCGAACTCGACGCGCGCACCCGGTCCCGCATCGAGGCCGTACGGAAGTCCGTGCCCGCCCCGGCCGACGGGCACGAGAAGCCCCGGGTCGCCTTCCTCTATCTGCGAGGCTCGGCCTCCGTCCATCTGCTGGGCGGCCGGGACTCCGGCGCGAGTTCGCTCATCGAGGCGGCGGGGGCCGTCGACGCGGGCAAGGCGTCCGGGCTGAAGAAGGACTTCACCGCCATCACCAGCGAGGCCCTGGCCAAGGCCGCGCCCGACGCCATTCTGGTGATGAGCAAGGGACTCGACTCGGTGGGCGGCGTCGACGGTCTGGTGAAGATCCCGGGCGTCGCCGAGACCCCGGCCGGGATGGACCGGCGGATCGTCTCCATCGACGACGGCGTGCTGCTGAACTACGGGCCGCGCACGGACCGGGTGCTGAGCGAACTGGTCGCCGGGCTCCACCGGAAGGCCGGGGCGGACACGTGACCACCTCCTACGGCGAACGCGCCCGGCCTGCCACCACAGCGCCACCGGAACCCCGGACGCCCGGACGCCCGCGCGCCACCGGCCTCGCCCTGACCGCGGGGCTGCTCGCCGCCCTCGTGGTGTGCTGCCTGCTCTCCGCCGGAATCGGCGCGTACAACATCCCGCTCGGCGACGTCCTCGCCTCCGTCCAGCACCGGCTCGGCCTCGGCGGCGCCGCGCTCGACCGGGTCGGGGAGAGCGTGCTGTGGAACGTACGGCTGCCGAGGGTCGTCCTGGCGCTGCTCGTCGGGGCGTCGCTGGGCTGCGCGGGCGCCCTGATGCAGGGCGTGTTCGGCAATCCGCTCGCCGAGCCCGGGGTGATCGGAATCTCCTCCGGCGCGGCGGTCGGTGCCGTCGCCTCGATCTCGCTCGGGCTGAACTTCCTCGGCAACTGGACCATCACCGTCTGCGCGTTCGTCGCCGGGCTCGCGACGGTGCTGCTGGTGTACACACTGTCGCGGTCGGGCGGCCGGACGGAGGTCGTGACGCTGATCCTCACCGGGATCGCGGTCAACGCCTTCGCGGGTGCGCTGATCGGACTGTTCGTCTTCTTCGCCGACAACGCGCAGATCTCACAGATCGCCTTCTGGCAGCTGGGCTCGCTGGCGCAGGCGACCTGGCCCAAGGTGCTCGCCGTGCTGCCGTGCGCGGCACTCGGGCTGCTCGTGGCGCCGTTCCACTCCCGGAAGCTGGACCTCCTCGCGCTCGGCGAGCGGCCCGCCCGGCATCTGGGGGTCGACGTCGAGCGGCTGCGGATCACGCTCGTCCTCGTGGTGGCACTGCTGACCGCCGCCGCGGTGGCGGTCGCCGGGATCATCTCGTTCGTGGGGCTGCTGGTCCCTCATCTGCTGCGGATGGCCAACGGTCCCGGGCACCGCTTCCTCGTCCCCGCCAGCGCGCTCGGCGGTGCCCTGGTGCTGGTGGCGGGCGATCTCGCGGCCCGCACCGTCGCCGCCCCCGCCGAGCTGCCGCTCGGCGTGCTGACCGCGCTCTTCGGCAGCCCGTTCTTCTTCTGGCTGCTGCGCAGGACCCGTCGTAGGCAAGGTGGTTGGGCATGAGAACGCCGAGGAATCCGTTCCGGGGACGAGGCCGACGGCTGCTGCCCGCTCCCGTCCCGTCCGGCTCCCCCGTCGCCGAGGCGCGCGGGCTGCGGGTGCGGCTGGGCCGGCGGTTGGTACTCGACTCCATCGAACTGACCGCGTACGCGGGCGAGGTGCTGGCGCTCGTCGGGCCCAACGGGGCGGGAAAATCGACCCTGTTGGCGGCGCTGGCCGCCGATCTTCCCGCCGAGAGCGGCGGGGTGCGGATCGACGGGCGCCCGGTCGCCGACTGGTCCGCCGCCGAACTGGCCCTGCGCCGGGCGGTGCTGCCGCAGTCCGCCGCGCTGTCGTTCCCGTTCCCGGTGGCGGACGTCGTACGGATGGGGCGGGCGCCGTGGGCCGGGACGGAGCGGGCGGACGAGGACGATCCGGCCATCGCCGCGGCGATGGCCGCCACCGAGGTGACCGGGTTCGCCGAACGCCCCTTCTCCGCACTGTCCGGTGGCGAGCGGGCCCGGGTCGCGCTGGCCAGGGTGCTGGCACAGCGCGCCCCGCTGCTGCTGCTCGACGAGCCGACCGCCGCGCTCGATCTGCGCCACCAGGAGCTGGTACTGCGGATCTGCCGGGAGCGGGCCGCCGCCGGGGACGCGGTCGTCGTCGTGCTGCACGATCTGGGGCTGGCCGCGGCGTACGCGGACCGGGCCGCCGTGCTGCGCGACGGGCGGATCGCGGTGGCGGGCCCGCCCGTCGAGGTGTTCACGGGCGAGCTGCTCGGCGAGGTCTACCGGCAGCCGGTCGAGGTCTTCCCGCATCCGCGCACCGGGGCGCCCCTCGTCGTACCGACACGAGGGACTTGACCTTTCCATGAGCCTTCCGTGAGGCGATCGTGATCTCTCCGCTCCCGCACCGCCGGGATGAGAGCTGAATCACTGCACGGGTGGGTACGGGTCAGGTAAGCCTCGGTTAAGTTAGGTCTGCCTCACCTTCCTATGTCCGACCTTCTCCCGCTTCTCCTTCATCCTCTGTGGAGCCCGTATGCGAGCCGTTCGTTTCTCCGTCGTCACCGCTGCCGCGACAGTGGCAGCCCTGACCGCCGTCACGGGCTGCGCGCAGAAGAGCGACGGAAAGGGGGACAACGCCCTGCAGGTCGTCGCGAAGGACGACGCCTGCGAGCTGTCGAAGAAGAAGCTGCCGGCCGGTCACGTCGAACTGGCCGTACAGAACAAGGGCTCGAAGGTCACCGAGGTCTACGTCCTCTTCCCGGACGACCGCATCGCCGCCGAGCGCGAGAACATCGGCCCCGGCACCAAGGCCACCATCACCGCCGAGGTGAAGGCCGGTTCGTACAACGTCGTCTGCAAGCCCGGTATGAAGGGCAAGGGCATCCGGCAGCAGATCGAGGTCGCCGGCGGCACCGCCGCCAAGCGCAGCCCCGAGATGGACAAGGCCGTGGCGGAGTACCGCACTTATGTCCAGGCCCAGGCCGACGAGACGCTGCCCAAGGCCAAGAAGTTCACGGACGCCGTGGCCGCCGGTGACGTCGAGGCCGCCAAGAAGATCTACGCCGACTCCCGGCTCGGCTGGGAGCGCACCGAGCCGGTCGCCGAGTCCTTCGGCGACATCGACCCGAAGGTCGACCTCCGCGAGGACGGCCTGGAGGACGGCCAGAAGTGGACCGGCTGGCACCGTCTGGAGAAGGCGCTGTGGCAGGAGAAGAAGCTGGGCGCCGAGGAGAAGGCCCTGGCGCCGGTCCTCTACAAGGACCTGCTCGACTGGCAGAAGCGGGTCGGCACGGCGGACATCACCCCGACCTCGATGGCCAACGGCGCCAAGGAGCTCCTCGACGAGGTCGCCACCGGCAAGGTCACCGGCGAGGAGGAGCGCTACAGCCACACCGACCTGATCGACTTCAAGGGCAATGTCGAGGGTGCGGAGAAGTCCTACGAGCTGCTCAAGCCGATCGCCTCGAAGAACGACCCGACGCTGACGGCGACCCTGGACAAGCAGTTCGCGGCACTGAACACGCTGCTGGACAAGTACCGCAAGGACAAGAGCTCCTACGAGTTCGTCTCGTACGAGAAGGTCGGCAAGGCCGACCGCAAGGAGCTGTCGGACGCGGTCAACGCGCTGGCCGAGCCGCTGTCCCGGCTCGCCGCCGCGGTGACGAAGTAACGGGCCGGGAGGAACCGGGATGTCCGAGGACACGCAGAACACCACCGTGGACGAAGCCGGGACCGGTGGCCGTGCCCCGTCCCGTCGGGCGCTGCTGGGCTGGGGCGGCGCCGGGCTGGCGCTGGGCGCCGCCGTGGCGGGTGGCGCGGTCGCCGCGGTGCGGCCGGGGAGCGACGCGGTACCGACCGCGGACAGCGGTGCGGCCGTCGCGTTCCACGGCGCGCACCAGGCCGGTATCGCCACCGCCGTACAGGACAGGCTGCACTTCGCCGCGTTCGACGTGACGACGAAGGACCGCGCCGAGCTGATCTCGCTGCTCAAGGAGTGGACCCGGGCGGCCGAGCGGATGACGGCCGGTCACGCGGTCGGCGACGGTGCCTACGGTGGTCTCGCCGAGGCCCCGCCGGACGACACGGGCGAGGCGCTGGGGCTCAAGCCGTCCCGGCTCACGCTCACCATCGGCTTCGGCCCCTCGCTCTTCGCCAAGGGCCGGTTCGGCCTGGAGGACAGGCGCCCCGAGGCGCTCGTCGATCTGCCGAAGTTCTCCGGCGACAATCTCGACGCGGCCCGCAGCGGCGGCGACCTCTGCGTCCAGGCGTGCGCGGACGACCCGCAGGTCGCGGTGCACGCCATCCGCAACCTCGCCAGGATCGGCATGGGCCGCACCGCGATCCGCTGGTCCCAGCTCGGCTTCGGCAAGACGTCCTCGACGACGCCCGACGCGCAGACCCCGCGCAACATGATGGGCTTCAAGGACGGCACCCGGAACATCTCCGGAACCGACACCGCCGCCCTGGACAAGCATGTGTGGGTGGGCGAGAAGGACAAGACGGCCTGGATGACCGGGGGTTCGTACCTGGTGGCCCGGCGCATCCGGATGCACATCGAGACCTGGGACCGCGCGTCGCTCCAGGAGCAGGAGGACGTCTTCGGCCGCGACAAGGGCGAGGGCGCCCCGGTCGGCAGATCCAAGGAGCGCGACGAGCCGTTCCTGAAGGCGATGCTGCCGACCGCGCATGTGCGGCTCGCGCACCCGGACAGCAACGACGGTGCGACGATCCTGCGCCGCGGGTACTCCTTCACCGACGGAACGGACGGCCTCGGACGGCTCGACGCCGGGCTGTTCTTCATCGCCTACCAGCGCGATTCCCGCAAGGCGTTCATTCCGCTGCAGCGGCGCCTCGCGGCGAACGACGCACTCAACGAGTACATCCAGCACGTGGGTTCGGCGCACTTCGCCGTCCCGCCGGGCGTCCGCGACAAGGACGACTGGTGGGGCCGGGCGCTGTTCTCGTAGAGAAGGAGAACCGAGACGTGTTCAGTAATTTTCTGATCGGCCTGCGCGAAGGCCTTGAGGCCAGCCTGGTCGTCTGCATCCTCATCGCCTACCTGGTGAAGACCGGCAACAAGAGCAAGCTGGTGCCGATCTGGATCGGTGTCGGTATCGCGATCGTCGTCAGCCTGGCGTTCGGCGCCGGTCTCGAATTCGGTTCGCAGGAGATGACGTTCAAGGCCCAGGAGGCACTCGGCGGCTCGCTGTCGATCGTCTCGGTCGGCCTGGTCACCTGGATGGTCTTCTGGATGCGACGCACCGCGCGGCATCTGAAGACGGAACTGCACGGCAAGCTCGACGCGGCGCTCGCGATGGGCACCGGCGCGCTGGTCGCCACGGCGCTCCTCGCGGTGGGCCGGGAGGGCCTGGAGACCTCGCTGTTCGTGTGGCGTGCGGTGCACGCGGCGGACGACGGCTGGCACCCGATGATCGGCGCGTTCCTCGGTATCGCGGCCGCCGTCGTGCTGGGCTGGCTGTTCTACCGCGGCGCGCTGAAGATCAATCTGTCGAAGTTCTTCACCTGGACCGGCGGCATGCTGGTGATCGTCGCCGCGGGCGTGCTCGCGTACGGCGTCCACGACCTGCAGGAAGCCGAGTTCCTGGGCGGTATCCACAACCAGGCGTTCGACATCAGCGCCACGATTCCGCCGGACAGCTGGTACGGCACGCTGCTGAAGGGCACGTTCAACTTCCAGCCGGACCCGACCGTTCTTCAGATCACGGTGTGGGGGCTGTATCTGATCCCCACCCTCGCGCTGTTCCTCGCCCCGGTAGGGTTCGGACGGTCAGTGGGGGCGACGGATCAGAAGGCGCGGAAAGCAACGGATGAGAAGCCTGAGGCCGATTCGGCTGGCGACGGGGCTCGCGACGGTGACGGTGCTGTCCTTGACGGCGAGCGCGTGCGTGACGGTGCACGGCGAGCTGGAAGTGGTGCCGGCGGCAACCAGGTCTGAGGCCGCCCGGGCGCTGAAGGAGTTCACCGCCGCGTACAACGCGGCGGACAAGGCCTACGACCCGGCTCTGGACGCGGACCGGGTCGCGGGCCCGCTCGGCGCGATCAACCAGGCCGGGCTGAAGGCGCGGCAGAAGAACAATCCGAACGGCAACGCGAGCCACACGCCGTTGGAGCTGACCGACGCCAGGTATCTGATCCCGAAGAAGGCCGGCTGGCCGCGCTGGTTCCTCGCGGACACCGACTCCAACCGCGACGAGGACACCGGGAAGCTGGACACCCGCTGGCTGCTCGTCTTCGTCAAGTCCGGGCCCGGCGCGGGCTGGAAGACCACCTATCTGTCGGTCGTCCCGTCGTCCCAGGTGCCCCGCTTCTCGAAGGACGACGACGGCCGGGCCGCACCGGTGGCCCCGGACAGCCCCGAACTGGCCGTGGCACCGGAGGATTTGAGCATTCGGTACACGGAGTACCTGCAGAAGGGCACCCCGGACGTCTTCGCCCCCGGCGACGCCACTTCGGGCTGGCGGGAGGCGCGCCGCACCACCCGGCGGGCGGGCTTCTCGTACCAGTACATCGATCAGCCGCTGGACAGCGGCACGTTCGCCCCGCTCGGCCTGAGGACGGACGACGGCGGGGCGCTGGTCTTCTTCAGCAGCAAGCACTTCGAACGGCAGACCGCGGCGAAGGGACTGCGTCCGCCGCTCAACGCGGATGTGGAGGCCCTGCTGACCGGTGAGGTGCGGTCCACCCTCACCAAGGAGCGGGTCTCCAGCGAGCTGGTGTACGTGCCGAAGAAGGGCGCGAAGGACGGCAAGGTGGTCATGCTGAACCGGCTGCCGGGCCTGACGGCGGCGAAGGGTTCGTGACCGGGGACGGAATCGAGCCCGTCGCCCAGGATCCGTCCGGCACCGGTCCCACCTGACCGGCCAGGGTCTTCCGTTCGGATCGGGCCGGACCGGCGAGCCCGGTGCGATCCGGGCGAAAAGCCCTAACGGCTCATCGGCCACGCCACCGAGCCGTGGTCGAGATCGCCCTGGTCCGCCGCGTCCGCGTACTGCGCACACGCGTCGGTGAGCGTCTCCAGCAGTGTCAGCGGATCGGGCAGCGGGTTCTCCGGCCCCCGCAGCCACCCCACGTCCAGCTCACCGGGAAGCCTGGCCGGCGGCAGGAGTACGTAGCTGCCGCGGCAGTGCCAGCGCAGTCCCGGATGCTCGTCCATGGTCTCGGGGTGACAGTCCAGCTCGCACGGCCACCACTCGTCCTCGTCCTCGGGGGTACCGCGGGTGGCGGTGAAGAAGAGCATCCGGTCGTCGCCGGACCGGGCGACGGGGCCGACGTCGATGCCCGCGGCGAGGAGCCGCTCCAGTGCCTGGCTGCCGGCGGAGAGCGGGACGTCGAGCACGTCGTGGATCATGCCGGTCGCCGTGATGAAGTTGGCCTGGCGCTGGCTGCGTGCCCAGCGCTCGATCTGGGCCCGGTCGGTGGTGGACTGCGTCTGCCAGGCGAAGGAGATGGGGTGCCGGGCGGGAGTGGGACAGCCGATGCGTTCACAGGAACATCGGTAGCCGACCGGATGGGCGGCGGGCGCGATCGGCATTCCGGCCTCGGCGACGGCCAGGAGCAGCGCCTCCCGGGCGGTGTCGTCGACCTCGCGCTGCTGCGGTTTGGGTCGGCGGCGAAGCCATTGGGAAAATTTGCTCTCGGAGCCGCGATAACGGCCGAAATCGGCGCCCATCTATCCCCTTACCTCTGCGTTGCCCCTGTCCATCGTCCCACCATCCTGCGCCTCGGGTGGCCGGACTCCCGAAGCGGGGTACGTCGGACAGCGCCATGAGCTGGGCACTATCGCACTTCTTGTCATGAAATGACGGGTGCGTCTGAGTGCCGTGTCAGCCCGCGCAGGGTGTAGTCGACGATCGCGTCCGCGTACTCATGGGTGAGCGGGAGGGTCCGCAGCAGCCAGCGGTGGGTGAGCGGTCCGACGAGGAGCTCCAGGGCGATCCGCGGATCGACGTCGGCGCGCACCTGGCCCGCCTCCTGGGCGGCGCGCAGCCGTGCGGCGTACAGCTGGAGCGACGGGTCGAGCAGCTTCTGGACGAATTCGGCGCCGAGCCGCGGATCGACGATCCCCTCGGCCGCCAGCGCCCTGGTCGGCGCCTCGAAGGCGGGGTCGGTCAGCTCGTCGACGGTGGCCCGCAGCACGGCGCTGAGGTCGGCCGCGAGATCACCGGTGTCCGGGATTCCCCGCGTCCCGCCCCCGCCGCTCTGCTCGGCGGCCCGGTCGCCGAGGGCGACGAAGGCGTCCAGGAGGACGGCCGCCTTGGAGGGCCACCACCGGTAGATCGTCTGCTTCCCGACGCCGGCCCGTGCGGCGATGGCCTCGATGGTGGTCCTGGGGTAGCCGACCTCACCGACCAGGCCGAGAGCCGCGTCATGGATCGCGCGGCGCGAGCGCTCGCTGCGGCGGCTGGAGTCGGGCGGCCTGTTCTCTGCCATGCCGGTCAATCTGGGGCCTCTCGCTCGGATCATGCCGGGCAGCGGCACGAGTCGATGCGTATCGTCCCATCGCTGTCAGGAACCACCCGATCGGATCACTGCACAACCGGCCCCGGAGAGCGGACCATGGGCTCACGCACACACCCGTGCGAAGTCCCTCGGCAGGCCACCCCTGCCGTGTTCGTGAGGAGCCTTCGTTGCCTCGTGAAGCCACACCCCGCCGTTACCTGATGTGCGCTCCGGCCCACTTCAGGGTGACGTACTCCATCAACCCCTGGATGGACCCCAGCAAGCCCGTGGACCTCCCCCTGGCCCAGACCCAGTGGGAGGACCTGCGCGACCGCTACCGCGCCCTCGGGCACACCGTGGAACTGCTCACGCCCCGGCCCGAGCTGCCCGACATGGTCTTCGCCGCCAACGGCGCCACCGTCGTCGACGGCCGCGTTCTGGGTGCCCGGTTCGCGTACCGGGAGCGGTTCGAGGAGGCGGAGGCCCATCGTGAGTGGTTCCGGGCCGACGGCTTCACCGAGATCCACGAACCGGCCCACGTCAACGAGGGCGAGGGCGACTTCGCGGTCACCGCGTCGTACCTCCTGGCCGGCCGGGGCTTCCGGTCCAGCCCGCTCTCGCACGACGAGGCGCAGGAGTTCTTCGGCCGCCCGGTGATCGGGCTCGACCTGGTCGACCCGCGTTACTACCACCTGGACACGGCGCTGTGCGTGCTCGACGAGGCGGGGGACGAGGTCATGTACTACCCGGGCGCCTTCTCGCCGGGCAGCCGGTCGGTGCTGGCGCGGCTCTTCCCCGACGCGCTGATCGCCGGGGAGGCGGACGCGGCGGCGCTCGGCCTGAACGCGGTGAGCGACGGGCTCCATGTGCTGCTGCCGCAGGCCGCCACGGGCCTGCTCGATCCGTTGCGGGCACGCGGCTTCGAGCCCGTGCCGATGGATCTGGGCGAGCTGCTGAAGGGCGGCGGCAGCGTGAAGTGCTGCACGCAGGAGCTGCGCGGGTAGCCGGCCCGTCCGGGGGTTCGGGCGTCCGGCGGCCGTCAGTCGCCGGAACGGTTCGGGCGTCCGACCGCCCTCAGACGCCGGAGCAGTTCGGCCGTCCGACCGCCCTCAGACGCCGGAACGGCCCGCGTCGTGCGGCGGCCACTCGTCGCCCCACGCGATGTCCCGGGCGGCCCGGTACAGCTCGCCGTGCCGCTTGGTGACCGTGGCGCGCCGCAGCGCCTCGTCGCGGGTGCACAGGTCCAGCAGTACCTGCCCCTTGCGGATCTGCGGTTTGCGGGTGACCCGCGCCCGGACGGGCTCCGTCCCGAAACGGGTCGCCACGACATAGCTGAACTTCTCGTCCTCGTACGACAGCGAGCCACCCTTGACCTGCCGGTGCAGCGAGGACCGGCTGACCCGGGCCGAGAAGTGGCACCAGTCCGTGCCCGGCTCGATGGGGCAGGCGTCGTCGTGCGGGCACGGTGCGGCGACCTTCAGCCCGGCGGCGATCAGCCGGTCGCGGGCCTCGATGATCCGGGCGTAGCCGTCGGGGGTGCCCGGCTCGACGACCACGACCGCCTGTGCCGCGGCCGCCGCGGTGTCGACGAGGCCGGTGCGGACGTCCGCAGGCAGTTCCTTGAGCACGTAGGAGATGGTGACCAGGTCCGTGGGTGCGAGGTCGAGGCCCGCACCGATCCGGGCCCGGCGCCACTCGGCGGCGCGCAGGGCGGGGATGCCGGAGAGCGCGGCCAGTTCACGGCCGAGGGCGAGTGCGGGCTCGGCCCAGTCCAGGACGGTCGTCCGCGGCCCCTCCCAGGCCCCCGCCACGGCCCAGCTCGCCGCTCCGGTACCGCCGCCGATGTCGGTGTGCGTGGCGGGCGCCCAGTCCGGGGCGGCCTCCTGGAGCGCGGCGAGGGCGGAGCGTACGGCTTCGAAGGTCGCGGGCATCCGGTACGCGGCGTACGCGGCGACGTCGGAGCGGTCGCGGAGCACCGGGGCGTCCGTGGGGGTGGTCCCGCGGTAGTTGGCGATGAGCCGGTCGACGGCCTGGGCGGCCTGCTTGGGCGGCAGCCCGTCGAGCAGTCCGGCCAGCGCCGTGCGCAGGGCTTCCGCGGTGGGGAGGGTGGCGTTCACCGACGAATTGTAGGCGGAGGCCACCCACCCGCTTCCGGCCCGGCACCGATGGCGAACCGCAATGCCCGCGAACTGCCGCGGGCCGTGCGCCAGTTGCTACGCTGACCGGCGCGAGGTCGGGATCGCCCATCGAGGGAAACCATGAGACAGAAGATCGTGCGCCTGGTTCTGGTCGGCGGAGTTCTCCTGCTTGCCATGCTTCTTCTGCTGGCCACCTGCGGCAGCGGTGAGAAGAGCTCCGACAAGTCGAAGAAGCAGGTCAGGACGAGCGCGTCCACGGTGACGCGGCTCACCGTTCCCTCCGTGTTCGCGCCGGAGCGCGGCTGGGAGCTCATCGGCACCTCGCCCGACTACGCGATCTCCCGGACGACGGGCAGCCTCGCCTACCTGGTGCGGGTCTCGGACGGCAAGTACCAGCTGCGGACCATCGACTCGGAGACCGGGGAGGCAGGCTGGCACGGGGAGACGTGGCGGCCCCCGTCCCCGCAGCACTTCCCGAAGCTCGTCCCGGTCACCGTGGGCGACCACGAGTACTTCGTGACATGGGCGTACGGGAAGGTCGGCGAGAACGCGCTGACCCCCGCCGACACGATCATCTCGCTGGATGTCTACGACGTGCAGGACGGCTCCCGGCGGCGCGTCGAGGTGCCGTGGAACTCCGTGCCGACGATCTCCACCACCGGCCCCGGCATCCTCATCAGCGACGGCCGGACGAACAGCGCGGTCGTCGACCCGGTGACCGGCCGGGTGTCGACGGTCACCGCCCCCGCGCTCAAGTACCCGAAGGGCTGCACGACCTGCAAGCAGCTCACCGAGGTGCGCGGCATGACGGAGAAGGGCCTGCTGGCCAGCGGGGCCAAGGAGTTCTGGGTGCAGGGCGGCTGGTTCAGCCGCGATGTCGCCCCCAAGGGCACCGACCGGCTCAGCGGCATCCCGACCGCGGTGATCCCGGGCCTGGTGCTGGCGAAGTGGCAGCTCGCGAAGGGGGCCAAGCGCGCCACCACCCACGACCTGTGGACGGTGCACGACGTGGAGACGGGCAAGCCGCTCGCCTCGGTGGAGTGCAGCAAGCCCGCGATAAAGCCGGGCCAGTACCCGCAGCTCGTCTCCGCGCCCTCGGGGAACTTCCTGGTGGCCGGGCCGCTCGCCTTCGACCTGCTGACGAAGCGGGGCTTCTGCTTCGAGGGGACGGACGGCACGAAGCCGCTGACGCTGGTGTCGGTGAACGACGACGGCATCGCGTACGGCGCGGCGAACGCCCGCAACGCGGCGGACGTACTGGCCGGCGGCGGCACCCCCGTCGCGGTCGCGATCAGGAGCGGCACGACGGGCGCCCTGCCCTCGAACCAACTGGTCCCGGGCGTGGTGACGTCGGACGGGGTCGGCCTGTTTCGCTGGACGGACGAGAAGGACCGCCCACATCTGATCGGCTACCCGGCCGCCCACTAAGGGCTGTGACCGGAAGGGTTTGCGAGCCGGCACACCCTTCCGGTCACAGCACCAGCCGCGGCCTGTCCTGCCGTACGGAAACCCGCTCGCGCCGCACCGTCCCCCGTGCCGCCACCTCGGGCCGGACCTGATCAGCGGCAGGACCCGGGGCTGAGACCGCCAGGGACTTCGTGCGGATCAGCCGGGCATGATCCGGACGAGGGGCCCTACGCCGCCCGCTGCCAGGGCCGGCACAGCCCCAGGAAGCAGGCCATCGCGCCCGCCGCGCACACCAGTTGCACAAGCGCCATCGGGACGGCCGTGTCCTCGCCCGCGATCCCGACGAGCGGCGAGGCGACGGCCCCGATCAGGAACGACGACGTGCCGAGCAGCGCGGAGGCGGATCCGGCCGCGTTCTTCGTACGCATCAGGGCCTGCGCGTTGGTGTTCGGCATCGCGAGCCCCATCGCCGACATCAGCACGAAGAGGCCGGCCGCCACCGGGACGAGCCCCACGTCCCCGAAGACCCCTGAGGTCATCAGCAGGAGCGCGGCCGCGGCCAGCACGATGACCGAGAGGCCGAAGGCGAGCGCCTTGTCCAGGCTGATCCGGCCGACCAGCACCTTGCCGTTGATCTGGCCCACGATGATCAGACCGACCGAGTTGATGCCGAAGAGCAGGCTGAACGTCTGCGGCGAGGCCCCGTAGATCTCCTGCACCACGAACGGCGAGGCGCTCACGTACGAGAAGAGGGCGGCGAAGGCGAGGCTGCCCGCGATCATGTAGCCGGTGAAGACCCGGTCGGCGAGCAGCCCGCGCATGGTGCGCAGCGCGTCGACGACGCCACCGGTGTGCCGGTCCTGCGGCGGCAGGGTCTCGTGCAGCCACTTCCAGACGATCAGGGTGAGGGCCACGCCGACGACGGTGAGAACGGCGAAGATCCCCCGCCAGTCGGTGAACCGCAGCACCTGGCCGCCGATCAGCGGGGCGACGATCGGCGCGACGCCGGAGATCAGCATCAGGGTGGAGAAGAACCTGGCCATCTCCACGCCGTCGTACATGTCGCGCACCACCGCGCGGGCGATGACGATCCCCGCCGCACCGGCCAGACCCTGCAGGAGACGGAAGCCGATGAGGAGTTCCGTGGTGGGGGCGAAGACACAGATCGCGGTGGCGACGACGTAGATGATCATGCCGAGGAGCAGCGGCCTGCGTCGCCCCCACCGGTCGCTCATCGGTCCGACGACGACCTGTCCGAGCGCCATGCCGGTGAGGCAGGCGGTGAGGGTCAGCTGGACGGTCGCGGCGGAGGAGTGCAGGGAGTCGGTGACCGCGGGCAGCGCCGGGAGGTACATGTCCATGGAGAGCGGCGGCAGCGCGGTGAGGCCGCCGAGGACCAGGGTGACGAGGAGTCCGGTGCGCCGGGCCGCTTCGGCGGCGGCCGGATTCCCGGGAGGTGTGCCGGTGGCCGCGGGCTCCTCGGCCCCGGTCCCGGTGGTCGATATGTGTGTGCGTTCCTGCTGGGCCCGGCTTGCGCCGCTCTCCGGCATTCTCATCTCCATGTCGTTGAATCCGCCCCTATGCTCTCAGCTCAGCCGTACTGGTCGAGACCTTTTTGGGGAGCAGTCATGACAGGCATGAGCGGGTCCTTGCGTTGGGGTGTACTGGCGACCGGCGGCATCGCCGCGACGTTCACCGAGGACCTGCGGGCGATGCCGGACGAGGAGGTGGTGGCCGTCGCATCCCGTACGGACGCCTCGGCGCAGGCGTTCGCGCAGCGGTTCGGGATACCCCGGGCGTACGGCAGCTGGGCCGCTCTCGCCGCCGACGACGAGGTCGACGTGGTGTACGTCGCGACGCCGCACTCGGCGCACCGGGAGGCCGCCGCGCTCTGCCTGGAGGCCGGGAAGCACGTGCTGTGCGAGAAGGCGTTCACGCTCAACGCGCGGGAGGCGGACGAGCTGGTGAAGCTCGCCCGGGACCGCGGCCTCTTCCTGATGGAGGCCATGTGGACGTACTGCAACCCGGTCATCCGGCGCATGACGGAGCTCGTCCGGGACGGCGCCATCGGCGATATCCGTACCGTGCAGGCCGACTTCGGGTTCGCGGGCGACTTCGGCCCCGGACACCGTTTGCGCGACCCGGCACTGGGCGGTGGCGCGCTGCTGGACCTCGGGGTCTATCCGGTGTCGTTCGCCCAGCTGCTGCTGGGCGAGCCGGACCGGGTGCAGGCCGACGCGCTGCTCTCCCCGGAGGGCGTCGATCTGAACACGGCCATGCTGCTGGGCTGGTCGCAGGCCGGCGCCTCGGCACTGCTGAACTGTTCGATCGTCGGGGACACCCCGGTCACCGCGGCGATCACCGGGACGAAGGGGCGGATCGACTTCCCGCACGGATTCTTCTACCCGGAGCGCTTCGTGCTGCACCGGCCGGGAAAGGAACCGGAGGAGTTCACCGCGGGGGCGGCGGGCGCGGGGCTGCGCGGGATGCAGTTCGAGCAGGCGGAGGTGGCTCGGGCGCTGCGGGCGGGCGAGACGGAGTCGCCGCTGGTGCCGCTGGACGGTTCCCTGGCCGTGATGCGGACGCTCGACGCGGTGCGTGACCGCATCGGCGTCCGCTACCCGGCCGACGACCTCGGCTGACCGGAACCCGTCCGCGCAGGGCCTTACGCGGGCGTGAGGCCCTGGTTCCCCACCTCCGTGACGAACGATCCGGCCGTCGCGACGGGCGCGCCGGGTACGGTGACGGCCGACACCGTGCGGTAGTCGGCACGCGCCCGCTCGCGGCCCAGCGTGATGACGGCGTAACCGCGGCGGCCGTTGAAGAACTTCATGTGCGGATTGGCCCGCATCTGGTTGTTCCAGCTGCCGGGCCTGTCCGAGCCGTCCTTGCCGCTCGTGATGGACGTGGCGACGATCTCCGTGCCGACGGTGCGGGACGACGGGTTGTCGAAGTCCTTCTTCAGGTCGAAGCCGTAGCCGACGTGCACATCGCCGGTCAGCACCATCAGGTTGTGGATTCCGGCGGCCTCGGCCCCCCTCAGGACCCGGTCGCGGGAGGCGGGGTAGCCGTCCCACGCGTCCATGGACAGCTTGAAGGCGTCGGTGGGCACATCGCGCCGCTGGGCGAAGGTGACCTGCTGCGGTACGACGTTCCAGGTGGCCCGCGAGGCGTGCCAGCCGCTGAGCAGCCAGCGCTCCTGGGCGGCGCCGGTCAGGGTGCGCGACGGGTCCTCGGACTCCGGTCCCGGCTTCTGCCAGCCGTCGCCGTACGCCTGGTCGCTGCGGTACTGGCGGGTGTCGAGGATGTCGAACTGGGCGAGGGCGCCGAAGTGCAGACGCCGGTAGAGCTTCATGTCCGGACCGGTCGGCCGCTGCGGGGTGCGCAGCGGCTGGTTCTCCCAGTACGCCCGGTAGGCGGCGGCGCGCCGCAGCAGGAACTCCTTCGCCGGTACGTCGTTCTCGGGGGTGTCGCCCGCGTAGTTGTTCTCGGTCTCGTGGTCGTCCCAGGTGACGACGAAGGGGTGCGCGGCGTGGGCGGCGCGCAGATCGGGGTCGGACTTGTAGAGGCCGTACCGCAGCCGGTAGTCCTCCAGCGTGACCGTCTCCCTGTTGAAGTGGGCGGGGAGCGTGCGGCCGGTGTGGTTGCGGGCGCCGCCGGTCGCGTTGACGGCGTACTCATAGAGGTAGTCGCCGAGGTGGAAGACGACGTCGACGTCCTCCCCGGCGAGATGCTTGTACGCGGTGAAGTAACCGTCGTGGTAGGCCTGGCAGGAGACGGCGGCCAGGCTCAGCGCGCTGTTGCCGGCGCCGCGGGCGGGCGCGGTGCGGGTCCGGCCGACGGGGCTGGTCCACGCGCCGGCGCGGAAGCGGTAGTAGAAGACGCGGTCGGCTTCGAGGCCCTTGACCTCGACGTGGACGCTGTGGTCGAACTCCGGGTGGGCGGTGGCCGTTCCACGCCGGACGATGCGGGAGAAGCGCTCGTCGCGGGCGAGCTCCCAGCGCACCTGGACGCGGGCCCGGGGCAGTCCGCTGCCGGGCTCGTACGGCCGGGGTGCGAGTCTCGTCCACAGCAGGACCGAGCCGGGCAGCGGGTCGCCGGAGGCGATGCCGAGGGTGAACGGGTCGTCGCTGATCCTCCGGGCGTCCAGCTCGGCGGCGCTCGCGGTGCCCGCGGCCGGCAGACCGACCGAGAAGGCGAGCGCGGCGGCAGCACCGGTGACGGTGAGGAAACGGCGGCGCCCGACGTGCCTGGCGGCGTCGCGCATCTCCTGCTGGTGCGATGAGTACGTCATCTGTCCCTCCCCTGGCTGGTGGTGTGCTCTCGCAGTCCACCGGTCCAGCACATCGAGCGGTTGTCGTGTTCGCGTTGCTCCGGCGTCGCGCGGATGAGGAACGCGGCAGGAATGGGTCCACCCGGCAAAACGCGCATACAGGACGGGAACCATGATCATCACCCATCGCCGTCCGAAGGGTGAACCCGCCGCCCCGCGTGCCTTCTTGACCCCATGTGGCCCCACGCGGCCCGCGGAACGCGAAGGCGTACGCTGCGGCGCCATGAGCAACAAACGGTTGAACGACTCGAAGACGGCGGTCGTGACGGGCGCGGGCTCCGGAATCGGCCGCGCGGTGGCCCTCGCGCTGACCGGCGCCGGCTGGTCGGTGGCGCTCGCGGGCCGACGCCCCGACCCCCTCGCCGAGACCGCCGCGCTGGCCGGGGAGAAGGCCCGGGTGATCACCGTCCCCGCCGACGTCTCCCGCCCCGAGGACGTGGCCGCCCTCTTCTCCTCGGTACGGGAGTGCTTCGGCCGCCTCGATCTGCTCTTCAACAACGCGGGCACGTTCGGCCCGCGTTCCGTCCCGGTCGAGGACGTCTCGCTGGAGGACTGGCGCGCGGTCGTGGACGTGAACGTGACGGGCGCGTTCCTGTGCGCGCAGGCGGCGTACCGGCTGATGAAGGCACAGGACCCGCAGGGCGGCCGGATCATCAACAACGGTTCGATCTCCGCCCACGCGCCGCGCCCCCACTCGGTCGCCTACACCACGACCAAGCACGCCATGACGGGCCTGACGAAGTCGCTGTCGCTGGACGGCCGTCCGTACCGGATCGCCTGCGGTCAGATCGACATCGGCAACGCGGCCACGGACATGACCGAGCAGATGCGGACGGGCATCCTCCAGGCCAACGGCGAACTGGCGGTGGAGCCGGTGATGGCGGCGGCGGACGTGGCCCGGACGGTGCTCCACATGGCGGAGCTGCCCCTGGAGGCGAACATGCAGTTCGCGACGGTCCTGGCGACGGCCATGCCGTACGTGGGACGCGGCTGACGGATCCGCCCGAACCGGGCGCCCGGCGCGCGCGGTTGCCGCCCGGTCGACCGCTTCTCGGCCGGAGTGCGGCATTTCCGCCCGGACGGGTGTGCGCTGCCCCTATGCTCACAGTTCTTCACCGGAACTCCACGCAAGGATCACGGCATGCACATATGCACCGCGGCACCGCTCGCCCTGGCCGCCGCCACCGCCCTGGCCGGCTCGCTGCTCGCCACGGCCCCGGCCTCGGCCGCCTCGCACCAGGGCGGGCTGCACCTCGGCAGGATCCAGTACGACAGCCCCGGCAAGGACACCCGCACCAACGCCTCCCTCAACGCCGAGTGGGTGGACATCCACAACAACGGCAAGTCGAAGCTGCAGCTCAAGGGGTACAAGCTCAAGGACAACACCGGCTACACGTACACCTTCGGCAGCTACACCGTCGGCGCGGGCAAGACCGTCAAGGTCCACACGGGCAAGGGCAGGAACGGGTCGGGCCACGTCTACTGGAACCGCGGTTCGTACGTCTGGAACAACACCGGTGACAAGGCCCGGCTGATCAAGCCGAACAGCAAGCTCCAGGACTCCTGCTCCTGGACCAGGTCGGACAAGGGCGTCAAGAACTGCCACTGAGCCCGGCGACCGCGGCCCGGGACATTCCCGTCCGGCCCACCGGGCGGGAATGTCCCGGGCCGCGGCAGAGTTGACCTGCGGCATGACCCAGAACTCAACCAACGGAATCCTGCGCTACACCGCCTTCTCCGCCGACCCGGAGGGCGGCAATCCGGCAGGGGTCGTCCTCGACGCGTCCGGCCTCGACGCCGCGGCGATGCTCGCCGTGGCGGCGGAGCTGGGCTACAGCGAATCGGCCTTCCTGACCGGGCGGAACGAGCGGGGCGACGAGGGACCGCCGGCCGCCCGGGGGTACACGATCCGCTACTTCAGCCCGAAGGCCGAAGTCCCGTTCTGCGGCCACGCCACCGTGGCGACCGCCCTCGCACTCGCCGAGCGCGACGGCCCCGGCGATCTGGTGTTCAGCACCCGCGCGGGTACGGTCCCGGTCACCGTCACCCAGGAGGGCACCGAACTCCGCGCCACCCTCACCAGCGTCGAACCGGACGTCATGGACATCGCCCCGGACGACCTGGCGGAGGCGCTCGCCGCCCTGGACTGGCCGGCCGCCGATCTCGACCCGGCCCTGCCGCCCCGGATCGCCTACGCGGGCGCCCGCCACCTGGTACTGGCCGCCGCGACCCGTGAGCGCCTCGCCGACCTCCGTTACGACTTCGCACGCCTCGAAGCCCTGATGCACCGGCTGGACCTGACCACCCTGCAGCTGGTGTGGCGGGCGGCGCCGGACGTCTTCCACGTCCGCGACCCGTTCCCGGTCGGCGGTGTGGTCGAGGACCCCGCCACGGGTGCGGCGGCGGCCGCCTTCGGTGCCTATCTGCGCGCCCTGGGACTCGTCCCGGACACCACGGTCCTCACCCTTCACCAGGGCGAGGACATGGGCCGTCCCGGCACCCTCACGGTCGAACTGCGGGCGGGCGATGCCCGGGTGCGGGTGAGCGGTACGGGCACCCGGATCGGGGACTGACGCACGCACGCCCCGTGGGCCGTCACCGGCCGAGGTGACCGCGGTACCACGGGGCGTGCTGGGCGAACCCGGTCGTGAACCCCTCGCCCGGTTCCCAGTCGAAGTCCCGGCCGACCCGTTCGTCCGTGAACCAGTGGTCCACGGCGAGCATGCCGAGGTGGTGCAGCGCGTACGGGACGCCGGCGAGCCGTTCGCGGGCCGTGTCCACGTCGATGCCCGCGGCTCCCCAGGGCAGCCGCAGCCCGTCGACGACCGTGGACAGCAGCTGCGAACAGCTCACCGGTTCGGGATGGTTGACGTGGTAGACCCCGGCCGGCTCCTTCGGGGAGAGCGCCGCGCTCAGCAGCGCCCTGCCCAGCGCCCGGACGTCGATCATCGAGTGCCGCGCCTCGCACCCGTTCAGACCGGCCGAGAGCTGCCGGAGCAGCCCGACCAGTCCGGGCACGGCCCACCGGTCCCCGGCCCCGTACACGATGTGCGGGCGCACGACGGCGCCGCCGGCCGCGAGGACATGCCGCTCGGCGGCGGCCCGGGTCAGGCTGGTGACCGAGGCCGGGGCGGGCTCGGCCTGTCCGGGCCGCAGCCGGGTGAACGGCCCACGGCCGTAGACGGATGCCGTGCTCAGCTGGATGATCCGGGTGACCCCGCAGCGGGCCGCCTCTTCCACCAGCGCACGAGTTCCTTGATCATTTATGGACCGGGCGGTCGGTTCGTCACCGCCGATCGAGGAGGCGCAGTGGATCACCGCGTCGACGCCCTCGCAGCTGCCGCGCAGCGTCGCGGGATCGGCGAGATCCCCGTACACCGTCTCGGCATCGGGCCCGGTGGGTGCGGCGAGGGCGGTCCGGTGGGTCATCAGGCGCAGCCGGAGACCGGGGACGGACCGGGCCTCGGCCACCACGTGGCCGCCGATGAAACCGGTCGCGCCGGTGATGAGTACGCGCGATGTCATGACAGGTCATTCTGCCGGTCGTCCTGCCGGCTCCCCCGATCGCCCGCCGCGTCGTGCCGCGGGCCAGGGGATTCGAGGGTGCAGCTGAAGACCGTCTCACCGTCCTGTGTCGCCGAGACCTGCACCGCGGCCACTGTGGGGTCGCCGGCCGGCACGGGCCGGGCCTCGACCCAGCAGGGGCGGTCGAGTTCCACGTACCGGACGAAGTCCGTCTTCACCGACACCGGGAGGAAGCAGTGGCCGGGGGTGACGGCCACGGCCGCCTGACGGGCCGCCTCCAGCAGCAGAATGCCCGGCACATGGTCATTGGGCCGGGCGAAGAGCGTCGGATGCGTGGTGTCGAGCCGAAGCTGCCAGACGTTCCGCCGCGACGTCGGCGACAGGACGACATCGCGCTCATCGGTCCTGCCCACCTCGCCCGGTGCGACGGCGGGCAGGAGGGGTATCGGGGCGCCGATGACGTCCCGCCGGTCACCCCGCAGCCTGCCGTACACCTTGGCCGAGGTGCAGCTGATGCGTCCGCCGCCGCTGGCGAGGACGGTGCCGAGGCGGTGCAGGAGCAGTTCGACATGCATGGAGCCGATGCTCCGGCCGCGCCGCCGGATCCGGGAGCAGGACACATCCACGGTGATGTCCCAGGGCGCCTCTCCCACCAGCAGCTGATCGGACTCGCAGACGTACGCCAGCTCCCACATCAAGAACTGGTCCCCCACCGGGACGCCGAACGCCGCGTGGCCCAGGAGCATCGTCGTCTGACGCATGGTTTCCGCGATCAGCAGCGGGTCCTGGTGGCGGCCCGACACAGGGACGAAGAAGCGGTGCGCGTGCGGCCAGCGGGCCGACACCGAGAACTGGGTCTCGGTCTGCCGGGTCCAGCCGGTGGGAAAGATGTCCTCGGCATCGGACCGGTGGACCAGCGGCCCCAGGAAGTCCGCCTCGGCCCGTCTCTCCCCCGACTCCGCCCCCTCGGCTCCGGGGGCCCCGGTGGATTCGGCGGACCCGACACCCTCGACGGAGAGCGAAGCGCTGTGCGAGGTGAGCTGAACCATGAGTTTTCCTCCCAGAGGATCCATACCGGGAGGGCAGGCAGCCCCCGCAGTAAGATACTGACAGTCCGGTTTTCCTATCCAGCCATATCCCAGTGGCGCTGACCACGCCACGACTGAGAGAGACTCGTAGCTGATGGCACAGCAGGCGCGCGCGATCCAGACTCGACGGTCGATCCTGGTGGCGGCCGCCGCCGTTTTCGATGAACGCGGCTACAGCAGCGCCACCATCAGCGAAATCCTCGCGCGGGCCGGTGTCACCAAGGGTGCGCTCTACTTCCATTTCACCTCGAAGGAAGACCTGGCTCTCGGGGTGATGGACGTGCAACTGGACAGCGATCCACTTCCCCCACAGCTGACGAAGCTTCAGGAATTGGTCGATCAGGGTATGTTGCTCGCCCACCGGCTCCGCCATGAGCCGCTGGTGCGCGCCAGTGTCGGACTGGCCATGGACCAGGCGGTGGAGGGGCTCGACCGGGGCACCCCGTTCCGTGCCTGGATAGACCGGCTCGAACATCTGCTGACCGCCGCGGGGAGCCAGGGCGAGCTCCTGCCGCACGTCAGCCCCCGCGAGACCGCCGAGATGCTGGCCGGCTCCTTCTCCGGCATTCAAGTGATGTCCCAAGCCCTGTGCAAGCGCGAGGACTTGGGGCGACGGATCTCGGTCCTTCTGCACTACGTGCTGCCGAGCATCTCGACCCCGGCGGTGCTGGCCACGCTCGACATGGCCGAGGACCGGGGCGAGCGCTTGATCGGCACCATGGGGTCGGTGCCCAGCCAGGCCGGCGCGCCCGGCTGACGGAGGGGAGCCGGGTCAGCGGGCGCGGGCGAGGAAGATGTCGGTGACCTGGTGCACATCGATGCCGCCGCCGTGCGCGTCGAGGCAGCCCGGCGGCCGTTCGGGGGCGAGGACGGCCGGACGATCACCGGTCGCGGTGAGGTGCGCTCGTCGTGCGGACAGCCCCTCGGGCTTGGGAGCGCGGAGCCGGACCGACCGCTCAGAGGATCGGCGGACGCCCCAGCCGAGTCATGTGCCACACCGTGCGCCACTTCATCGCCTTGCGCGGGCCACAAGGCGTCCGAATGCCCTCGCCGAAACCGCCCCACCATGCTGTGATCCCCGTCAAGGACCGCATCCGCGCCATGGCGAGAAGGATCCATACGCCGAGATAGACCGGGATCAGGAGCACGGGCAGTCGGCGACGGGCCAGCCAGACGCGGTTCCGTGCGGTGAACCGGTAGTGGACCGCATGGCGAGCAGGAGACGTCCTCGGATGCTGGAGGACGAGCTCGGGTTCGTAAAGGATCTTCCATCCTGCGTCTAGCGCGCGCCATGCCAGATCGGACTCCTCATGCCCGAAGAAGAACTCCGCAGGCCACAGGCCGATCTGCCGGAGCATGGGCATCGAGAAGGCATGGCCGCCGCCCAGGAAGGCGGTCACCGGACCACGGCGCATCGGATCGTCAGCGCGCAATCGAGGAACCCAGCGTCGCTCCGTGTGCCCGTGCTCATCAGCGACCCTGAACCCGATGATCCCCAGTTTCGGATCCGTCGCGAACAACTGCTGGACCCTGCGGAACACGTCATCGGCGATCAGCAGCCCGTCGTCGTCCAACTCGATGACGACATCGACCTCGCCCGACTCGCGCAGCATCTTCAGCCCGACGTTGCGACCGCCGGGGCAGCCGAGGTTCTCCTCCAGCGGAACCTTGGTCACGTCCGCCGTGACATCCGTGAGCGGTGTCGCGTTGCCGATCAGCACCACCCGCGTCGCGGGCACATCCTGCTTCTCCACAGAGGCCAGCAGGGCCTCCAGCTCCCGCGGGCGAGTGCCCATCGTCACGACGACAACTCCGATACGCGGCAACGGCATGGCGGTGAACTCCCGGGGTCGACGACCGTGCCGATATTAGGGGCTGTCCCGTGACCCCCGGTGGATCAGCGGGCGGCGTGCATCGCCTCTCCGCTGCCGCGACGGAGCGGAACGCGGAGTTCTGCGGTTCGCCGGGCCCCCGGGAGGTCGTGGCCCACGGCCGGATCACGACGTCCGCCCGGCCGGATCCGGCGCGGTGGCGCCCTCGTCGTACGGGAGGATCCGCCGCAGCAGTCCCCTGGGGTGGCCCCGTCGGCGCCATTCCCTGGGGTAGCCGATGGAGACCTCCTCGAAGCGCACCCCGTCGTACCAGGTCGTACGGGGGATGTGCAGATGTCCGTAGACCATGGCCGCCACATTGAAGCGCCGGTGCCAGTCGGCGGTGAGCTCGGTGCCGCACCACTGGGCGAACTCGGGATACGTCAGGACGTCCATCGGCCGGCGGACCAGGGGCCAGTGGCCGGCGATGACCAGTGGAATCTCCGGATCGTGTGCGGCCAGGCGCCGCTCCGTCGCCGCCACCCGCGCCCGGCACCAGGCATCACGGCTCGGGTACGGGTCGGGGTGCAGCAGGAACTCGTCGGTGCACACCACCCCCGTCCCGTGCGCGTACGCCAGGGACTCCTCCTTGGTCGTCGTGCCCGGCGCCCGGAAGCTGTAGTCGTACAGCACGAACACGGGCGCGACGGCCACCGGCCCCTCGGGTCCGGGCCACAGCGGGTAGGGGTCCTCCGGAGTGGTCACCCCGAGGCCCCGGCACAACTCGACCAGATGCTCGTACCGTTCCTGGCCCCGCAGCTGCACCCGGTCGTGCTTGGTCGTCCACAGCTCATGGTTCCCCGGGGTCCAGATCACCTGCGCATACCGGCCCGCGAGCAGCCGCAGTGCCCACTCCACGTCCTCGATCTGCTCCGCGACATCACCGGCGACGATGAGCCAGTCCTCGTCCGAATCCGGCCGCAGGGACTCAGTGATGGGACGATTGTCCTTCACCCCGACGTGAAGATCGCTCACCGCCAGCAGAGACCCGCGTTTCCCATTGGCACGATCCGTCATGGAGAACCTTTCCCGAGGAACGACTGGACAAGATCGTGCCCCATGAAGCGGCCTGGCACATCACCCCCTGTGCGGCTGTCGCGCCTGTGTCGCAGGTGTTTCCTGCACGGCAAGGTGATCAACGCACACAGCAGCACCACGAGAACGCACGGAAGAAGCCACCGAGAACTCGTCATATTCTCGATGGGATCCTGCTTCCGTTCCGCGGTGGCCGGCACTGCGGCATCGCGTTTCCACCCGGGGCCCGGCTACTACCGGCTGTCGCGGGGCGGCCACATTCTCCTCACCGTTCCCGGATTGACATGCAGTGCCCCGGTGGGACGCTTGAAGGGGTTGCCCGGCGGGGCCGTACCTCCAGGCTGCGACCGGCGAGTCGACGGGAACCAGGTCGGTCGCCGGTACCGAGGCGGGACTCACGGTGATTCTTCTCGCCGTCTCCGCTTCTTCGGATGAGGGTTCTTCCGTTTTTCCGAGAACTCATGCCGATACCGCGCAGGTGCAGAAATCACAGTCCGTGAGTCCCTTCGACCGAAATTCGGAACGCCGAAAAGAAGGAGAGTCGCTCATGAAGGCGCTGGTGTACGACGGTCCGCATTCGGTGAGCGTGAAGGACGTGCCGGACGCGAGGATCGAGCGGCCGACGGATGTGCTGGTGAAGATCACCTCGACGAACATCTGCGGGTCGGACCTGCACATGTACGAGGGACGTACGGACATGGAGACGGGGCGTGTCCTGGGCCACGAGAACATGGGCGAGGTCGTCGAGGTCGGTGACGGTGTGGACCGGGTCAGGGTGGGGGACCTGGTCTGCCTTCCGCTCAACATCAGTTGCGGGTTCTGCCGCAACTGCGACAGGGGACTGACGGCGTTCTGTCTGACCACGCCCGTGGATCCCAAGATGGCCGGTGCCGCGTACGGCTTCGCGGGGATGGGCCCGTACAGCGGCGGTCAGGCGGAGTTCCTGCGGGTTCCGTACGGCGACTCCAATTGTCTGGTGCTGCCGGAAGAGGCCCGGGAGAAGCAGACCGATTACGTGATGCTGTCCGACATCTTCCCGAGCGGCTGGCACTGCACCGAACTCGCCGGTGTGCAGCCGGGTGAGACCGTCGTCATCTACGGTGCCGGTCCCGTCGGCCTGATGGCAGCGCTGTCGGCGAACCTCAAGAGCGCCGCGAAGGTGATGGTGGTGGACCGTCATCCCGACCGGCTGCGTCTGGCCGAGGAGATCGGCGCGATCCCCATCGACGACTCCAAGGCCTCACCGATCGACCAGATCAACGAGCACACCAACGGGCTGGGCGCGGACCGCGGGTGCGAGTGCGTGGGCTACCAGGCTCACGACGCGCAGGGGCGCGAGCACCCGAATATGACGCTGAACAACCTGGTGCACTCGGTGAAGTTCACCGGCACCATCGGGGTCGTGGGAGTCTTCCTGCCCCATGATCCCGGCAGTCCGGACAAGCTGTACAAGGAGGACGGCGAGGTCGCCTTCGACTACGGCCTGTACTGGTTCAAGGGCCAGTCGATGGGCACGGGGCAGGCCAACGTCAAGGCCTACAACCGCCAGCTGTGCGCGTTGATCGAGCAGGGCAAGGCGAAGCCTTCGTGGATCGTCTCCCACGAGCTGCCGCTGGACCAGGCCCCCGACGGCTACCAGCACTTCGACGCCCGGGACGACGGCTGGACCAAGGTCGTCCTCCACCCCGACGGCACCGGCTGAACCGGGCCCGGTCGCCCTTGGGCCTGCCGCCCGAGGGCGACCGCGAAGGGGCTCGTCGGCGTTCCCGCAACGAAAAATCCGTCCTGACCCGTGACAGGTCGGGACGGCAGACGAGTCGGGCTGTACGCCGGGTTCTGTCGCCCGGTCGCCTCGCGGCGGCCGGGGAGACGGCCATCCATCTAGGACCGGCATTGCTGCCGGTCTCGTGCGGTCTACCCGCGAACTCGGGCGGGCAGCCCTCGAACATTCGCGCAGGGCCGTCTCGCGACGGCCCCTCTTGACCTTGCTCCGGGTGGGGTTTACCTAGCCGCCTGAGTCACCTCAGGCGCTGGTGGTCTCTTACACCACCGTTTCACCCTTACCGAGGACCGAGGTCCCCGGCGGTCTGTTTTCTGTGGCACTGTCCCGCGGGTCACCCCGGGTGGCCGTTAGCCATCACCCTGCCCTGTGGAGCCCGGACGTTCCTCGGGGAGATCCGAGGATCCCCACGCGGCCGTCCGCCCGGCTCGTCTGCCGTGCCGACCATGCTACCCGCCTGACCGGGGGCGCCGGACGGGTGGCTCAGATGAACGCCTCGGTCTCCAGGTCGAAGGCGAAGGGGGCCGGAAGGGTGAGCGACTTGCCGAACGGGATCGTGCAGTGCTGACGGTAGTCGTCCCCTTCCGGCTCGCTGAACAGCGTCACCGAGGACTCCTCGCGGTCGACCAGCAGGTACAGGGGGATGGGTCCGCGGGCATAGCAGTGCCTCTTGTCCGTGCGGTCGGCCCGGGGCTTGGTCGAGGTGACCTCGACGACGAGGGCCACGCCCTCGCATAGCATCCAGGGGTCCGCTCCCCGGTACAGACGCAGCTCTGTGGGGGCGAAGGTGCCATCGGGGATGACGTGGTTCCTGGGGCAGCGTCCGCCGCTCTTCAGTTTCAGTCCCTTGTTCCCGGAGAAGTCCATGTCGGTCCCGGCGAGCCTGATCACTTGTTTCAGAACCAGGCTGATGTAGTCCTCGTGGTCCCCGTCCGGCGGCGGCGTCACGACAATCTCCCCCTCGATGAGCTCGGCCCGGAAGCCCTCCGGCGTATCCAGCGCCAGGAAGCCCTCCAGCAGGACGTCCGCCTGCGTGAGCGGTTCGTGCGGCATGGCAGTCATGACACGCCCCTTCCTCGGTCGCTCGCCAGATGGGGACATCGATGGATCCGCCGTCCGTGAGATGGGAGTGCTTCCCTCGATCGTGGCACAGGAGGGAGCGCGGTTGTCAGATGCGGACGGGTGGGGTGCGCGCTTGACCTTGCCGCAGCGTCCAGGTTTCTACTGGCTCCATGCGCATCGGAGAGATCGCCGCGCTCGTAGGGGTCACCTCACGGGCGATCCGGCACTACCACCACATCGGACTGCTTCCCGAGCCCGCGCGCCGACCCAATGGTTATCGTGCCTACGGCGTGCGCGACGCCGTGGTATTGGCCCGGATCCGGCGTCTCACCGAGCTCGGGCTCGGGCTGGACGAGGTACGGGACGTCCTCGCCGACGACTCCGGGCGTGAACTCGTCGACGTGATCGTCGAGTTGGATGCCGATCTGGCCCGGCAGGAGGACGAGATCCGGGAGCGGCGGCGTCGGCTGGCCCGGCTGCTGGCCCGGCTGCTGGACGGGCCGGTGAGCGCCGAGGAGCCCGTATCGCCGGCGCTGGCCGAGCTGCTGGGCGCGGCTGTGGCCACCGGCTCCCCGACGGCCGCCAAGGACCGCGAGCACCTGGTGCTCCTGGACACGGCGGGCGTCGGCAGTGAGGTCTATGCCGCGCTGAGGCCGCTGGCCGAGGACCCGGCCGCGCACGCGCTGTACGAGCGGCTGGACGCACTGCTCGCGGCGCCCGTGGACGACCCCCGGGTCGCCCGTCTCGCCGCCGATCTGGTCGCCGCCGTACCGGACGAGATGCTGGCGGCGATCCCCTCCGACGGGCCGGTCACGGCGGGGTTCGGTCAGGCCCTGCTCGACGCATACGCGCCCGCGCAGGCCGAGGTGGTGCGCCGGGTGATGGCGGTCTTGGCGGCACGTGTGGCGGGGAGGGGAACAGGATGAGCGTGCGCATTGCGCGGTATGCCGTGGGGGCTGTGCCGGCTGTCGAATTGGCTCTGGGCGGCTGCCTGCTGGCGGGGGTCCGGGTCCCGGGTGCGGTGCTGCTCGGGGCCGAGGCCCTGGTGATCGGCGTGCTCGGGTTCGAGGTCATGGCCCTGTGGCGGCTCTGGCGCGCGGGGCGGCGGGCCGGTGCCGGACGGCGGGAGGCGATGGGCGCTGCGCTCCGCGCCGTCGTTCCCGACAAGGCGCGCCGTCTCGTCGCGCACGAGGTGCGCGGCCTGCACAGTCTCGGGCTGTGGGTGCTGCGGCGGCGGCACGGTGTGCCGGAGGGCGCCCTCGCCGTCCCTTACACCGGGCCGCAGACCGCGATGCTCTACGGCCTGGCCTTCGTCGCCGTGGTCGAGACGGTGATGCTGGCGCTGCTGGTCCCGTGGCCGGTCGTGCACGCGGTGCTCCTCGTGGTCGATGTGTACGGGGTCCTCCTGGTTCTCGCCTTCCACGCCGCGTGTGTGACCCGGCCGCACGTCGTGGACGCCGACGGGGCGCTGCGCATTCGGTACGGGGGCTTGTTCGACCTGCGGGTTCCCGCCGACGTGGTGGCCGGTGCACGGGTCGAGCGGAGATACCCCGAGGGCGGGCCGGTGCGGACGGAGGCGGACGGGGTGCTCGACCTCGTCGTGGGCGGTCAGACGACGGTGACCGTGGAGCTGGTCTCTCCGGTGGAGTTCGTCCGGCCGCTCGGGACGCGCGGGTGGGCGCGGACCGTGCGGTTCCATGCGGATGACCCGGGCGCCGCCGTGGCCGCGCTCACGCGGGGGCGAACAGGACCTTCGCGGTGCCAGGATCCGCCTGGGCGAGCCTGACCCGCAGCCGCTCCCCCAGCGGAAGGTTCTCCGTGCCGCCCTCGATCCGGGCGACGACGGCGGGGACGTCGATGTGGACGGTGCCCGTGGTGGGTTCCTGGTCCAGCACGTCGACCACGTACGCGTCGAAGACCTCGCCGATCCGGTCCTTGAGCAGCGCGGCCTCGACCACGTCGACGCACTCGCGCTCCACCGTGTTGGCGCGTCTGGTTCCGTCCGCCATCTCCCTGGGCAGGTCGGGCAGGGCGGCGAGGACCCATTCGGGCGGGTCGTGTTCCGCGACCGCGGCGAGGCACAGCTCGGCCGTGTACCGGTCGACCAGGCGGCGCAGCGGGGCGGTGCAGTGGGTGTAGAGGTCGGCGACCGCGGCGTGGATGGCGGGGGTGGGGAGTTCACCGCGTTCGAAGACGGTGTAGCCGGCGCCGCGCAGCAGCGTGGTGCACTCCTGGAGGAACGCGGCGTGGTCGGCCCTCCTCGGGTCGAGGGAGCGGACGACCTGGGCGTACGGGACGTGGTGCGGCCAGTCGATGTGCAGCGCCTCGGCCGAGCGGCGGAGCCGGGCCACGGCGCCGTCCGGCGCGACCGGCAGGGTCCGCAGGATGCCGGTGCCGGTCTCCGCCATGAGGTGGGCGGCGGCCATGCCGGTCAGCAGGGAGATCTGGGCGTTCCAGCCGTCGGCGGGCAGCGGAGCGCGGTATTCCAGGCCGTACGCGCCGTCGCGCGCGACGATCTCCTGCTCGGGCACGTTGAGGGAGATGCCGCCGCGGGCGACCTCCTGCTCCTCACGGAGCCGTCCGATGTCCCGGAGCAGCGCCAGGGGCTCTTCGGCGGTGCCCGCGTCGATCTGCCGCTGGACGCCCGCGTAGTCGAGTTTCGCGCGGCTGCGGACGAGGGCCCGGTGCACCGAGGTGGCGACGACGGCGCCCTCGGCGTCGAGGTCGATCTGCCAGAGCGCGGCGGGGCGGGTCTGCCCGGGAAGGAGGCTGGCGGCGTCCTCGGAGAGCGAGGTGGGGTGGAGGGGGACCTTGCCGTCGGGGAAGTAGAGGGTCGTCACCCTGCGGTGGGCCTCGGCATCGAGTGCGCCACCCGGGCGTACGAAGGCGGCGACATCGGCGATGGCGTAGTGCACGCGGAAGCCGTGACGGCGGCGTTCGAGATGCACGGCCTGGTCGAGGTCGGCCGATGCGGGCGGGTCGATGGTGAAGAGCGGCAGGTCCGTCGCGTCCTTGTGGCCCGACACCGCCGGGGCCGCCGCTGCCTGCGCCGCCTCGGCGAGGACGGCGGGCGGGAAGCCGTCGGGCAGTTCGAGCTCGGTGCGCAGCTTGCGCAGGGCCGCCCGCAGGGGGGTGTCGGCCGGCCCGGTCATGTGGAGGTGGCGGCGAGGCATGGATCGAGCGTATGGCGGGGCGGGCGGGGCGGCATCCCGGGTGCCGGACAGGCTCCGGTCGGCCTGCGGCGCCCCCGTACGCTGGGCGCGGGCCTCCGCGGCCCGCCTGCCTGTGCGTACGAAGGAGAACCGCCGTGCTCGTGCTGTTGCCGCCCTCCGAAGGAAAGGCCGCGTCGGGGCGCGGAGCATCCCTGAAGCCGGAGTCGCTGTCGCTGCCGGGTCTGGCCCCGGCACGGGCCGCGGTCCTCGACGAGCTGGTCGAGCTGTGCGCGGCGGACGAGGAGAAGGCCCGTGAGGTGCTCGGGCTGAGCGAGGGGCTGCGCGGCGAGATCGCGAAGAACGTCGAGCTGCGGACGGCGGGGACGCGTCCGGCCGGGGAGATCTACACGGGGGTGCTGTACGACGCCCTGGACCTGGCCTCCCTGGACGCGGCGGCCGGGCGGCGGGCCGGCAGGTCGCTGCTGGTCTTCTCCGGGCTGTGGGGCGCCGTGCGGGTGGGCGACCGGATTCCTTCGTACCGCTGTTCGATGGGTGTGAAGCTGCCGGGGCTCGGCGCGCTCGGGGCGTACTGGCGCGGCCCGATGGCACAGGTCATGCCGGAGGCGGCCGGGGACGGGCTCGTTCTGGACCTGCGGTCGTCCGCGTACACCGCGGCCTGGAAGCCGAAGGGTGAGGTGGCGGAGCGCACGGCGAGTGTGCGGGTGCTGCACTCCCAGGTGGTGGACGGGGTCGAGAAGCGCTCCGTGGTCAGTCACTTCAACAAGGCGACGAAGGGGCGGTTGGTCCGCGATCTGCTGATGGCGGGCGCTCGGCCGAAGGGGCCCGCGGAGCTGGTGGAGACCTTGCGGGAGCTCGGGTACGTGGTGGAGGCCGAGGCCCCCGCACGGGCCGGGCGGGCATGGTCGCTCGATGTCGTGGTGACCGAGATCCACTGACCCGGACAGTCACGCGTTGCAGCATGTGCAACGTTCGTTGCGTACGATGCTGCGGGCGCGGCAAGATGGGGCGCATGACCTCCTCCGTGCTGGACCTTGCCCCCGTCGTCCCCGTCGTCGTCCTGGAGGACGCCGCCGACGCGGTGCCGCTCGCCCGCGCCCTGGTCGCGGGCGGGCTCCCGGCCATCGAGGTGACGCTGCGCACCGCCGCGGCCCTGGACGCGATCAAGGCCATCGCGGCCGAGGTGCCGGACGCGGTGGTCGGCGCCGGCACGGTGATCTCCGTGCCGAACGTCTCCGAGACCGTCGCCGCGGGGGCCCGGTTCCTGGTCAGTCCCGGCTGGACGGACGCACTGCTGGGCGCGATGAAGGCGTCGGGGGTGCCGTTCCTGCCGGGCGTATCGACGACGTCCGAGGTGGTCGCGCTGCTGGAGCGCGGGATCACCGAGATGAAGTTCTTCCCGGCCGAGGCGGCGGGCGGCACGGCGTATCTGAAGGCGCTCTCCTCGCCACTGCCGCAGGCCCGGTTCTGCCCGACGGGTGGCATCTCGCCCGCCTCCGCACCGTCCTATCTGAAGCTGCCCAACGTCGGCTGCGTGGGCGGCAGTTGGATGATCCCGGCGGACGCGGTGGCGGCGAAGGACTGGGCCCGGGTGGAACGGCTGGCGAGCGAGGCGGCGGCGCTGCGCGACTGACGGAGGCGGGGCGGGGCGGGCTCGACGGCTGGTTCCGAGCCCGGCGGGGAACCGGCGGTTGCGGACGCCCGCCGCCTCCCCCCGCCCGCTGCCTGCTACCTCAGATGCGAGGTGTCGTTCAGCAGCCTGAGTGACATGTTCCCGTCCGCGTAGTACGCCACCGCGGATACCGAGGCCGCCGAGAGTTCCATCCGGAACATGGCGTCCGGCGGAGCGCCGAGCGCCAGCCGCACCAGGGTCTTGATCGGCGTCACATGGGTGACCAGAAGGACCGTGCGGCCCGCGTAGCGGGCGGTGAGGCGGTCGCGGGTGGCGGCGACGCGGCGGGTGACCTCGGCGAAGCTCTCACCACCACCGGTGGGGGCCGCCTTCGCGGAGCCGAGCCAGGCGTCCAGGTCGGCGCCGTGACGCTCACGCACCTCGGCGAACGTCAGCCCCTCCCAGGCGCCGAAGTCCGTTTCGCGCAGGCCGTCCTCGATCCGGACCTCCAGACCGAGCCGGGACGCCACCGCCGCCGCCGTCTCGCGGCAGCGCCGCAGCGGGGAGCTGACGATCTCCTCGATCGTGCCCCGGGCGGCCAGCGACCGGGCGACGAGTTCGGCCTGGTGGCGGCCGGTCGCCGAGAGTTCGGGGTCGCTGCCGCCGCTGCCGGAGAACCGCTTCTCGGGGGTGAGGGCCGTCTCGCCGTGCCGGAGCAGTACGAAGGTGGCGGGCGCCCCGAGATCGGGCGCCGCACCCCAGCCCACCTGCGGGGCGGCCGGGGACGCGGCTGCCGCGGCCGGTCCGGCTCCCGGGCGGGAGGACAGTGCCGCACGGGCCCTGGCCGCGCCCGCCGCCGCGTCACCGGGCGGGCCGGAGACGGGCGGCAGGCCGGCGGTCGTCGAGGGCCGGGGGGCGTCGAGGGCGGCCGTCGAGGACAACGGCTCCCACTGCTTGCCGCGCCTGCCGGCGTCCATCGCCTCGTTGGCCAGCCGGTCCGCGTGCTTGTTCTTCTCGCGCGGGATCCACTCGTACGTGACGGCGGAGGCCGGCAGGATCCTGGCGGCCTGTGCCGCGAGCGGCTTCATGTCGGGATGCTTGATCTTCCAGCGGCCCGACATCTGCTCCACGACCAGCTTGGAGTCCATCCGCACCCGCACCCGCAGCGCACCGTCCGCCGAGGCGTCCGGCACCAGCGCCTTCGCCGCCTTCAGGCCCGCGATGAGGCCCTTGTACTCGGCGACGTTGTTCGTCGCGACGCCGATGTACTCGGCGGTCTCGGCAAGGGTCTCCCCCGTCACCGCGTCGATGACGACCGCTCCGTAACCGGCGGGCCCCGGGTTGCCCCGGGAACCGCCGTCGGCCTCGACGACGAGCTGGCGCGGCTGGGTCATTACAGGCCCGACTCCGCCGTACGGACCAGGATGCGGCGGCAGTTCTCGCAGCGCAGGACGGTGTCCGGGGAGGCCGCCTTCACGTCATTGACCTCGGTGATGTTCAGTTCGAGACGGCAGCCCTCGCAGCGACGCTGGTAGAGGCGGGCGGCCCCGACCCCGCCCTGCTGGACGCGGAGCTTGTCGTACAGCTTGAGCAGGTCCGCAGGGACGGAACCGGCGACGAGCTCGCGCTGCTTGGTGACGGTCGCGGCCTCCTCGTCGAGCTCCTTGGTCGCGGCATCGCGGCGGGCGGTCGCGTCGTCGGCCTTGGCCTGGACGGCGGAGACCCGGTCGGACAGTTCGGCGACGCGCTCCTGGGCGGACTCGCGGCGCTCCATCACTTCGAGGACGATGTCCTCCAGGTCGCCCTGGCGCTTGGCGAGCGAGGCGATCTCGCGCTGGAGGCTCTCCAGGTCCTTCGGGGAGGTGACCGCACCCGAGTCGAGGCGCTGCTGGTCGCGGGTGGCGCGCTGGCGCACCTGGTCGACGTCCTGCTCCGCCTTCGTCTGCTCGCGGGCGGTGTCGCTCTCCTCGGTCTGCGAGGCGACCAGCAGGTCACGCAGTTGCGCGAGGTCGCTCGTGAGCGACTCGATCTCGGTGTGCTCGGGCAGCGACTTGCGCCGGTGCGCAAGCTGCGACAGACGTACGTCGAGGGCCTGGACGTCGAGGAGTCGGATCTGGTCGGCGGGCGCGGCGTTCAGTTGGGGGCTCCAGAAGAGTGGTGGGTGGTGGTGGTCCAGGGGTCGGTGACCTGCTTCGAGACATGGACCCGAAGGCCCCATCCATGGCGGTCGGAAATCGCGTCGAGCTGCGCCGCGGCCTGTTCGCACCAGGGCCATTCGGTGGCCCAGTGCGCGGCGTCGACCAGGCCGAGCGGGGAGTGCTGGATGGCTTCGGAGGCCGGGTGGTGGCGCAGGTCGGCGGTGAGGAAGGCGTCGACGCCCGCCGCGCGCACCGCGTCGAAGAGGCTGTCACCGGAGCCGCCGCTCACCGCGACGGTGCGCACCGTCGCCGCCGGATCGCCCGCGAGCCGGATGCCCTGCGCGGTGGCGGGCAGCCGCGCGGCGGCGCGGGCGGCGAAGTCGGCCAGGCTCTCGGGGTGGTCGAGCACACAGATCCGGCCGAGGCCGCGACGGCCCTTGGGGTCGGCCGGGTCCGGTACGAGGGGCCCCTCCACGCGCAGGTCGAGCGCGCCGGCGAGGGCGTCGGCGACACCCGGATCGGCGGTGTCGGCGTTGGTGTGGGCGACGTGCAGCGCGACGTCGTGCTTGATGAGGGTGTGCACGACCCGGCCCTTGAAGGTGTCGGCCGCGACCGTCGTCGTACCCCGCAGATAGAGCGGGTGGTGGGTGACGATCAGCTGGGCGCCGAGCCTGAGCGCCTCGTCGACGATCTCCTGGACGGGGTCGACGGCGAAGAGCACGCGGTCGACCTCGGAACCGGGGTCTCCGCAGACGGTGCCGACCGCGTCCCATCCTTCGGCCCGCTCGGGCGGCCAGAGAGCGTCGAGCTCGGCGAGGACTTCAGACAGACGGGGCACAGGGAAAAGGCTACCTGCCCCCGGCGCCCCGTCGCCCATGGCCTCGGCGACCCGTGCGGACGGGCCGCCGGGTCCGCCGGGTCCTGTCGTCGGGCGGCCGGTCGCCGCCCGGAGGACGGCCGCGCGACACCCGGCGCCGCGAGCGGCGGCGCCGAGGGACGCGCGGCCGACGGGCAGCCGACGGGCGGCCCGCCGACACGAACGGGGAAATCGTTACTTCACGAGGTCGGCACGGAGGTCGTCGAGGACGAGATTCGCCGCCGTGACACCGAGCCCGAGGTACCAGGTCTCGTCGGAGACGTCCTTGGCCTGGCCGTCCTTGACCGCCTTGAGGTTCTTCCACAGCGGGTTGGACTGGGTGGTGTCGCGCTTGGTGGCCTTCACGTCCCCGTAGACACCGGTGAAGATCCAGTCGGCGTCGGCCTCGTCGATCTTCTCCGGGCTGATCTCCGCGGCGAGGTCGTCGATCTGCTGGTTCTTGGGCCGCGGCAGACCGACGTCCTCAAGGATCGTGCCGATGAAGGACGCCTTGGCGTAGAGCCGGATCCGGTCCGGCAGGTAGCGGACCATGGAGATGGTCGGCTTGTTCGGGCCGATGTCCTCGCCGAGCTTCTTGGCCTTCGCCTCGTAGGCGGCGAGCTCGCTCTTCGCCTTGGCGGTCTTGTCCAGTGCCGCCGCGTTGAGGAGGTAGTTCTCCTTCCAGGTGAAGCCCGGACGGATGGAGAACACGGTCGGCGCGATCTTGGAGAGGGCGTCGTACTTGTCGGCGGCGCGCAGCTGGCTGCCGAGGATCAGGTCGGGCTTCAGGCCGGCGATCGCCTCAAGGTTGAGGTTGTTGATCGTGCCGACGTTCTTGGGGTTGCCCGCGTCCTTCTTCAGGTACGAGGGAATGGCCGCGTCGCCCTCGGAGGGGGCGTAGCCGACCGGCTTGACGCCCAGCGAGACCACGTTGTCGAACTCGCCGACGTCCAGCACGACGACGCGCTTGGGGGCGGACTTGATCTCGGTCTTGCCCATGGCGTGGGTGAGGGTCCGGGGGAACTGGCCCGCCTTGGCGTCCGTTCCGTACTCCGCCGTCTTCTTCGCGGCGTCACCGAAGTCCTTGCCGCCCGTCGCGACGGCGGCCTTCTTGTCACCGCCGCCCTCGGACTTGGCCGAGCCGGCCGAGCCCCCGCCGTCGCTCCCGCAGGCCGAGAGGGAAAGGGCGGCGGCCACCGCCAGGCCGACTGCGGCAGTACCGCGGCGACGAAGGGACATCACAGGCTCCAGTCGAGGGTCACACAGTTATCGCTTAGGGATGCCTAACCTTAGTCACCCGCTTCGCGGCCAGCACAGGCGCCCCCTCCCCCTCAGGCGAATCCGGCCATCACCACCCTTATGTGTGAAGAGACAGGTCTCGTGTTGTTCGGCAGGAAGTGCGAAAACTAGCTTCGGTTGCCGGAGGTGACCCGTCCATGACTGCCTGTGCCATCGAGAACGGGACCGAGGGGCCGGCCGGAGCCGCCGGAGACGCGGTCCTGGCGGACGACGAGCCGGTCACGGGCGGGACGGAGATCCCGCCCGAGCAGGCCGCCGCGGCCGGTGCGTGGGGCGGATCCGGTGCGCCCTGCGGGGCGGCCCTCGCCCCGCCCTCGTTCACGATCACCGCGGACGGTTCGTACGCGGCCCGGCTCGCCCTGCGCACTGTCGTCACCGAACCGTCCGACGAGGCCGCCCAGGCGTGGTTCGTGGAGCGCTGGACCCTCGACGGGCACGAGCCGTACGCCGTACCGCTCCCCCTGGACCAGCCGGAGGAGCCGGACTCCGAGGTACTGCCGCTGGCCGACGGACGGGTGCTGATCCGGCGCCGGGTCGCGGACCGGCACGCCTTCTCGCTGCTCTATCCGACCGGCCCCGGTACCGGTGAACTGCCCCTCGGCGCCGTCGGATGCGCGGATCTGACCCTGTTGCCGCCGTCACCGGACGGCGCGAGTGCGTACGCCCTGTCGGTCGGTGCGCACTCCACCGCCGTCTGGCTGGTGGCGGGCGGCGCCTTCGGCCCCGAGCGGGTCGCGGAAGTGCCGGGGCGCTGCTCCGGCGGGGTCTGGCTGGACCGGGCGGGGCGAATGCTGGCCCTGGACCGGGAGATGCCGGGCGGCGGTCCGGTCAAGGCGGTCGCCGTGGACCTGGAGCGGGGCGGCGAGGTGACACCGCTGCTGCAGATCGCACCGGACAGCGACGACCGGCTGCTGCTGGCCGACGCGGACAGCGGGCTGCTGCTGATCCGCTCGGACGCGCCGGGGCACGACCGGCTCGGGTGGGGGGTGCTGGGCAGCTGTCTGCCGGTGCGTTTCCCGGAGTGTCTGCGCCCGGCGGATGTCGCGGTGAGGCCGTTCGCCGTACAGCCGGGGCAGACCCTGATGCCGGAGAGCTGCGCGGTGGCCCTGCGGATCGACGGGGCGGCGGGCAGCTGGCTCGGGGTGTGGCGCCCCGCGGGGCGCCGGCTGCATCAACTCGCCGCCCCCGAGGGGTGGCAGGCCGGTCGCGGGGTGTGGACCCGGAACGGCGTGCTCAGACTTCCGTACGCCGACGAGAACGTGGCGTGCGGGGTGGCGCTGCTGGAGGCGCCGACGGACGGGGAGCACGGCGCGGGACCGGCGCGGGAGGCGGGCACGGAAAGCGGTATGCAACCGTCCGCCGCCGCTGCGCCTCTTCCCGTGTGCAAGCCGATTCCACTGGCGCAGGCGCCTCTCACGGGGCGCACGGTGCCTGCTGGAGCGGTCGGCGATCGAGGGGGGCGGGCGCCGTCCCCGAATGGCCGGGCGTTCTAGAATCCTGGGCCTGGGCTACGCAGCCGTCGCCGATGGCGACCGTGCCGTGTTGCGGTGGCGTGATCGGCCCTGGTGACACACACATAAGCGATCACAACGGGGTGACTTCCCACATGTCTGAAGCCCGAACCGACACGACCCAGACGCGTCCGCCGGTGGCGGACGCGGAACGGGCCGAAGCCGGCGGCGCCGGAAAGCACCGAGGGGGCGTGTCGTCGGAGGACGAGGCGGCACAGCCGCACGGCCGCCACCGGCGTCCCTCCGAGGGGGACGGCCGGGCGGCCTGACCGCGCGGAACATCGACGAGGGACGGGTGGGCCCCGGCAGCCGGTCGGCTGCCGGGGCCCACCCGTGTCCGTGGTGATCAGCCCCGCTTCAGACCGAGCACCTCCGCCGCGGCGAAGGTCTCGTTCGGCGGCCGGTCCTCGTAGTACGGGGAGATCAGCTCGTCCAGCTCGTCGAAGGAGAACGTCTCCTTCGACGCGTCGAACTTGGCCGCCACCTTGGGACGTTCGACGATCGCGACCATCCCGCCGTGCACGACGAGCAGCTGCCCGTTGACCTTGGCGGCCGCCGGGGAGGCCAGATAGCCGACCAGCGGTGAGACGTGCTCGGGGGCGAGCGCGTCGAGCCGGCCGTCCGTCGGTTCCTGGAAGCCCGCGAAGACGTCCTCGGTCATCCGGGTACGGGCCCGCGGGCAGATGGCGTTGGCGGTGACGCCGTACTTGGCCAGGGCCAGGGCCGTGGAGGTGGTGAGGCCGACGATGCCTCCCTTGGCCGCCGCGTAGTTCGGCTGACCCGCCGATCCGGCCAGGAACGCCTCCGAGGAGGTGTTGACGATCCGGCCGTAGACCGGGCCGCCGGACTCCTTGGAGCGGGTGCGCCAGTGGGAGGCGGCGAAGTGCGTGGTGTTGAAGTGGCCCTTGAGGTGGACCCGGATGACGGAGTCCCACTCGTCCTCGGTCATCGAGAAGATCATCCGGTCGCGCAGGATCCCGGCGTTGTTGACCAGGATGTCGAGCTTTCCGTAGGTGTCGACGGCCAGCTCCACCAGGGCGCGGGCCTGGTCGTGGTCGGAGACGTCGCCGAGGTGCGCGACCGCCCGGCCGCCCGCCGCCCGGATCTCCTCGGCGACCTCCTCGGCCGGGGTCGCGGACGCCTCGCCGGAGCCGTCTCGGCCCGGCTGTCCGTAGTCATTGACGACGACGGACGCGCCGAGCCCCGCCAGTTCCAGTGCTTCGGCGCGTCCGAGGCCGCGGCCCGCGCCCGTGACGATCGCGGACATGCCGTCCAGGGGAAGTGACATCGGAATCTCGGAGTCCTCTCAGGTGGACACAGGGAGGGAGCGGGGCGGGGGTCAGAGTTCGATGCAGGTACGCAGCGACTCGCCGGTCCTCATCTGGTCGAGGGCGTCGTTGATGCCGTCGAGCCGCACCCGGTGGGTGATCATCGATTCCAGGTCGATCCGGCCGGCCCGCCACAACGCGATGGCCCGTTCGTACGACCGGAGCACATCGCCTCCGCCGTACATCGAGGGCAGGATCCGCTTCTCGTCGAAGAACAGCTCGAACATGTTGGCCTGGAAGTTGTCGTCCATCGCGCCCGCGCCGACGATGCAGAGGGTGCCGCCGCGCCGGGTGTTCTCGTATGCCGTGCGGGCGGTGGCGGACTTGCCGACGACCTCGAAGACGTAGTCGAAGCCCTCGTTCGAGGTGATCCGCTGTTTGGCGTCGGCGAATTCCTCGGGCGGGACGGCCTCGGTCGCGCCGAACCGCAGCGCTGCCTCGCGCCGGGAGGCCACCGGGTCCACGGCCACGATCTGGGCGGCCCCCCGCACTCTGGCCCCCTGGATGGTGGAGATGCCGACGCCGCCGCAGCCGATGACGGCGACCGACGAACCGGCCTCCACCTGTGCGGTGTTGATGGCCGCTCCCAGCCCGGTGGTCACCCCGCAGCCGATCAGCGCGGCGATCTCGAACGGCACGTCCTCGGGGATCGGTACCGCGCAGCCCGCGCCGACGACGACCTCCTCGGTGAAGGTGCCGGTGCCCGCGAAGCCGAAGACCTCTCCCCCGGGGCGCTTGAAGTTGGGGGTGCCGGCGTTCATGAAGCCGGCCAGGCAGAGGTGGGTCTGGCCGCGTTTGCAGGACGGACACGCCCCGCAGGCGGGCAGCCAGCAGACCAGCACCCGGTCCCCCGCGCTCAGCCCGGTGACGCCGTCGCCGACGTCGACGACCTCGCCCGCGCCCTCGTGGCCCGGGATGAAGGGGGCGGGCTGCGGCAGCACCCCGTTCATCGCGGAGACATCGGAGTGGCACAGTCCGGTGGCCCGGATGCGGAGCCTGACCTTGCCGGGGCCGAAGCCCACCGCCTCGACGTCGTCGAGGACTTCCAGTTTGTCCTGACCGATCTCGTGCAGTACGGCTGCGCGCATGGTGCGGCTCCCCTCATGGGCCTGTGGACCTCTTGGAGTTGGTTCAGGAGTGTTCGACGAAGGTGTCGCCGAGGACCGGGGCGTCGTCCCGCTCGACGGCTCGCACCTCGACGCGGACGTGGTCCTCGCCGGTCCACATCCGGATGCGGAGGGTCTCGCCGGGGAAGACGACGCCGACGAAACGGGTGCGATAGGAGCGGATACGGGTCACATCGCCGCCGAGCACCGTGTCGGTGACGGCCTTGAGCGTCATGCCGTAGGTGCACAGCCCGTGCAGGATCGGCCGGTCGAAGCCGGCCAGCCGGGCGAACTCGGGGTCGGCGTGCAGCGGGTTCCAGTCCCCGGAGAGCCGGTACAGCAGCGCCTGGTCGGGCCGGATCGGCCGCTCCACCACATGGTCGGGCGCGACCTCGGGACAGGCGACCCGTTCGGACGGTCCGCGCTCCCCGCCGAAGCCGCCCTCGCCCCGGACGAAGATCTGGGCGTCGTTCGTCCACAACGGGCCCTCGTCGTCGGCGGCTTCGGTACGCAGCACCAGTACGGCCGCCTTGACCTTGTCGTACACCGCGGCGACCTTCGAGGTCTGTACGGCGGTGCCCTTCACGGGGATCGGCCGGTGCACGCGTACGGACTGCCCGCCGTGCAGGACGGCGGCCAGGTCGACGTCGACACCGGGCGAGGAGAGCCCGCCGACGACGCCCGCGCCCGCCCCCGCGACGGTGGCGAAGGAGGGCAGCACCTGGAGCCGTGACTCCAGGGTGTAGCGCAGTTCGCCGGGGTCGGTGGCCGGGTCGGCCCGGTCGGGATCGGCTCCGGCGCCGATCCCCAGGTGGTAGAGCTGCACGTCCTTGTGATCCCAGCTGATCCGGGTGGACCGCGGTTCGGCGGCGACAGCCTTTTCGGCATCAATGGGCATGGGGAAGCCGCTCCTTGATGGTGGGAAGACCTCGGCGCGGCCGTCCGCACCGTCGGCCGCACCGAGGTCGTGCGGGACCGGCCGCCGCGTCCTGTTCTAGAACGCGTTCTAGCCGATGACCCCATGTATAACGCAGCACCCAGCAGTTGTGAAGACCGCTGCTGACGCTGCGTCAGATCCGTTGCCGGCCGCGCCGCCCGCCATGACATATGTCATCGCGAAGTCCGTACGCACACCCCTGCCGGGCCCCGGGCGCCGTTCCGTAGCGTCGTGGTCATGAAGCAGACAACGGGGAGTTCGGCCGCGGTGGTCCTCACCGAGGTGGTCAAGACCTTCGGCCGGGCGGGGCGGAGCGTACGGGCCGTGGACGGGATCGATCTGTCCATCGGCCGCGGCGAGACCGTCGCCCTGCTCGGCCGCAACGGGGCGGGCAAGTCCACCACCATCGGCCTTCTGCTGGGGCTGGACGAGCCGGACTCCGGCAGTGTGCGGGTGCTGGGCAGGACCGCCGAGCAGGCGGTACGGGACGGTCTGGTCGGCGCCATGCTCCAGGACGGACGGCCCATCCAGCGGGTGACCGTCCGCGAACTGATCACCTTCGTCGCCTCGACCTACCCGCAGCCGATGCCGGTGGCCGAGGCCCTCTCCCTGGCGGGCGTCACCGGGTACGCGGACCGGCGCGTCGACAAGCTCTCCGGCGGCCAGACCCAGCGCGTCCGCTTCGCCGTCGCGCTGGCCGGCAACCCCGAGCTGATCGTCCTGGACGAACCGACCGCCGCCCTGGACGTGGAGGCGCGCCGCACGTTCTGGGAGTCGATGCGGGCCTACGCCCGGCGCGGCAACACCGTTCTGTTCTCCACCCACTATCTGGAGGAGGCCGACGAGAACGCCGACCGGATCGTCGTCATCGACCGGGGCCGGATCGTCGCGGACGGGAGCGGCGACACGATCCGGGGCTCGGCCGGCAGCAGCCTCGTCTCCTTCGACCTGGCGGGCCGGCCGACCGAGGGCCTGGAACTGCTGCCCGGCGTCGTCACCGTCGAGGCGACCGGGGACCGGGCGCTGCTGCACACGGACGACTCGGACGCCACCGTCGTGGAGCTGGCCCGCCTCGGCCTGATCCGTGGCCTCCAGGTCTCCCGGGCCACGCTGGAGGACGCCTTCCTCGCCCTCACCGCACCCGCCGCCGGGGCAGCCCCGACCGCTACCGAGAAGGAGATCGCGTGATGTTCCGCTACATCGTGCTGGAGGTCCGCCGGACCCTGCGTGACGGCTTCTTCCTGATCTTCGGGACCGGGATGCCGGTGATGATGTATCTGCTTTTCACCAACATCGGCGGGGGCGAGGGCGTCGACGGCTGGAAGACGGCTTCGATGGTCGGCATGGCCGCGTACGGAGCACTTGGTTCCGCCATGTCGATCGGTACGGGGGTCGCCTCCGACAAGACGCTCGGCTGGCTGCAGCAGCTGCGGGTCACCCCGCTTGCCCCTTCCCAGGCAGTCGTGGGCCGGGCGATCAGCGGTTCGGTGACCGTCCTGCCGACGATCCTGACGGTGCTGCTGGCCGGCGGACTGGTCAACGGGGTACGGCTGGACGCCTGGCAGTGGATCACCCTGACGCTGCTGCTGTGGATCGGCGCGCTGCCGTTCACCCTGCTCGGCCTCGGCAACGGCTACCGGCTCACCCCGCAGGGCACCGGGGTCGTCAACGTGGCCTGCCTGATGGGCTTCGCGATCGTCGGCGGGCTGTGGTTCCCGCTGGACCTGCTTCCCGGGTGGCTGCGTTCGATCGGCCGGTTCACCCCCGCCAACCGGTTCGCCGACCTGGGCTGGGCGACCACCGACGGACACGCGCCCGGCACCGGCACGATCGCCGTGCTCTGCGCGTGGCTCCTGCTGTTCGGTGCGTACGCCGTGATCTCGTACCGTCGGTCCGCGAGGACCGTGTGACAGGAGTGGACATGGCCAGGAACCGAGCGGACACGCGGCGGGAAGGGCGCAGATCTCGCGACGACCGGCGCCCCGGCCCGCCCGGACCGTACACCCTGCTGCCCTGGCTGCTGATGGGCTTGGGCGCCTTCTCCAATCTCTTCCAGGGCGAGACCCCCAACCCCTGGCTCGGCGGTCTCGGGCTGCTCGTCTTCAACTCGCTCTACATCTCCGTGGTGTTCCGCGGCTTCGACAGGAGGAAGCGCGAGAGCCCGGTGTCGTACTGGCTGCTCGCCGCGATGGCCACGGTCACGTTCGGGCTCGCGATCGGCTACGGCGGGAGCTGGCTACTGTTCTTCCCGCTGCTCTCACTGGCCTGTGGCACCATCCTGCGCCACCGGCGGCTGGTCGCCGGGCTGCTCTCGCTCGCCGTGGTCGCCACCCTCGTCGCGGTGTGGCGCGGGAACGGCGGCTCCGACCCGTGGACCATCGGATACGGCACCTTCATCTCGGGCGCGGTGACCGCCGCGATCCTCACCCTCGCGGAGACCGTGATGGAACTGCGCGCGACCCGGCAGGAACTGGCCCGCACCGCCGTCGAGAAGGAACGGCTGCGGTTCTCCCGTGATCTGCACGATCTGCTGGGCCACACGCTCTCCGTGATCGTGGTCAAGTCGGAGGCCGCGCGCCGGCTCGCGCCGCGCGACATGGATGCGGCACTCGTCCAGGTCGCGGACATCGAGTCCGTCGGCCGCCAGGCCCTCACCGAGATCCGTGAGGCCGTCACCGGCTACCGCGAGGGAAGCCTCGCCACCGAACTGGACCGGGCCCGGTCCGCGCTGACCGCCGCCGGGATCGAACCGGTGCTCCGCCGCTCGGGACCGCCGCTCGCCCCGCAGACGGAGGCGCTGCTCGGCTGGGTGGTGCGGGAGGCCGTCACCAATGTCGTACGCCACTCCCACGCCACCACCTGCACGTTCGTGGTCGACGGCACGTCCGAACGGGTCCGGCTGACGGTCACGGACGACGGCTACGGATCGGCCCCCGACGCATCGGCCACGCCCGGCATCGGCGGCACCGGACTGACCGGCCTGACCGAGCGCCTCGCCGCGGCGGGCGGCTCGCTCCGGGCGGGCCCGGGGCCGGAGCGCGGCTTCGTGCTCACCGCGGAACTGCCGGTGGACGGGACGGGCGGGACGGATCCCGCGGACGCCACGGCCTCGACCCGCGCGCGGAGCCGGTGAACGGGCCCCGGGACACCGTCCGGCGCGGTCCGTTCGTGTGCCGTTCCCGGGGAACAGCCGCCGGGGCGAGCGGTCCATCGGTATGGCGACGTTCACCGCCGTACCGCCCCTTGTCTGAGACGCTGGCCGTATGACTGACATGCCCGGCGGGCGGCCCGCGAAGTGTGTACGCGTCCTCCTCGCCGAGGACCAGGGCATGATGCGCGGTGCGCTCGCCCTGCTGCTCGGTCTGGAGCCGGACATCGAGGTCGTCGCCCAGGTGGCCGCCGGGAACGAGATCGTGGACGCCGCGCTGCTGTCCCGCCCCGATGTGGCGCTCCTGGACATCGAGCTCCCGGGCCGCAGCGGTCTGGACGCCGCCGCCGATCTGCGCGCGGAGGTGCCGGACTGCCGGGTGCTGATCCTCACCACGTTCGGCCGCCCCGGCTATCTGCGCCGCGCGATGGAGGCCGGGGCGGCGGGGTTCCTGGTCAAGGACGGACCGGTCGAGGAGCTCGCCGACGCGATCCGCCGGGTGCTGAGGGGCGAGACGGTGATCGACCCGGCGCTGGCCGCCGCCGCGCTCAGCGCCGGTCCCAGCCCGCTGACAGCGCGGGAGCGGGACGCGCTGAACGCCTCGGTGGACGGGGCGACGGTCGCCGACATCGCGGCGAAGCTGCATCTGTCCGAGTCGACGGTGCGGAACTACCTGTCGTCGGCGATCGGCAAGACCGGTACGCGCAACCGGATGGAGGCGGTGCGCGCGGCGCGGCAGCAGGGGTGGCTGTAGGAGGCCGGGACGGCCCTGTCCGGGTCAGTGCCGAGCGGACCGGTGGCGCGGCAGCCAGAGCACCATCAGCAGCAGTCCGCCCAGCAGCACCGTGCCGGCCGTGCGGAACGCCAGCGCGTACCCGGCGGTGAGCTCCGCCGGCCCGGTGCCGCCCGCGGTGCGTGCCGCGGCGACGGTGGACAGCGCGGCGAGACCGAGCGCGCCGCCCATCGTGCGGGAGGTGTTGACGAGGCCGGACACCAGACCGGATTCGCCGGGGGCCGCGCCCGTGATGGCCAGGGAGGCGAGCGGGGTGGACGCCAGGCCGGCACCGGCCATCATCAGGACGCCGGGCAGACAGACCGAGGTGAGGTAGGAGCCGTCGGCCCCCATCGTGGACTGCCAGCCGAAGCCCGCGGCTGCGACGGTCGTACCGATGAGTGCCAGGTTCTTCGCACCGACCCGGGCCATGACACGGGGCGCGCACTTCGAGCCCAGCACGATGGCCAACGACGTGGGCATCAGGGCGAGTCCGGCCTCCAGCGGGGTGTAGCCCAGCACGGACTGGGCGTACACGGTCATGAAGTACCACATGGAGAACGTCGCGGAACCGATCACGAACATCGCCGCGTTCGCCGAGGTCACCGCCCGTTCCCTGAGCACCCTGAGCGGCATCAGCGGCTCCGCGGTCCAGGCCTCCACCGCCACGAAGGCGATGAGCACGGCCACCCCGCCGAGCAGCGGCACCAGGGTCGCGGCGGCGGTCCAGCCCGACTCCTCGGTCTGCACGATGCCGTACGCGACGGAGGCGAGGCCCGCCGTGACGAGGACCGCGCCCAGGAAGTCGATCCGCCGCCGGTCGCCCGCCCGGCCCTCGGCGAGCCAGAGGGCGGCACCGGCCAGGACGAGCACGCCGACCGGGACGTTGATCAGCAGGACCCACCGCCAGGAGAGCAGATCGGTGAGTGCTCCGCCGATCAGCCCGCCCGCCGCGCCGCCGCCCGCGCCGACGGCCATCCAGGTGCCGATCGCCTTCGTCCGGGCCGGGCCCTCGGGGACGGCGGTGGTGAGCAGGGTGAGGGTGGCGGGGGCGAGCACGGCGGCACCGAGCCCCTGCGCGGCGCGGGCGGCCAGCAGCTGCCAGCCCTCCTGGGCGAGTCCGCCGCCCAGGGAGGCCGCGGTGAACAGCCCGAGGCCTATGAGGAACATCCGCTTGCGCCCGTATATGTCGGCGGCCCGTCCGCCGAGCAGCATGAATCCGGCGAACGCGATCGAGTAGGCGTTGAGCACCCACTGGAGCCCCGCCGCGCTCATCCCGAGGTCGGAGCGCATGGACGGCAGGGCGACATTGACGACGGACACGTCGAGCACGACGAGGAACTGGCCGGTACAGGCGGCGAGTACCGCCGCCCAGGTGCGGGTCCTGGGCCGGTGCAGCCGGGGTGCGGGCGTCGTGACGTCAACCATGACGGTCATCCTCGCAGCCGTTCGGGGGCTCGTACATCGGTATTCGGACCGACCCCGGCTCGGTCCGGCGGCGCAGCGGGCCGCGCGCCGATCGCCCCGCCCACCGGCCCGCCGGCCCCCGCCGACGGGCCCGGCGACCTCCGCCGATCGCCCGCTGACGTCCGCTGATCGCCTCGCTACCGCCGCAGCAGCGTCACCACCGCCGCCCCGCCGAGCCCGATGTTGTGCGCCAGGCCGACCCGCGCGTCCTTCACCTGCCGGCCCCGTGCCTCCCCCCTGAGCTGCCAGGTGAGTTCGGCGGCCTGAGCGATTCCGGTGGCGCCGAGCGGGTGCCCCTTGGAGATCAGCCCGCCGGACGGGTTGACCACCCACCGGCCGCCGTACGTGGTGGCCCCGGACTCGACGAGCTTCCCGGACTCGCCCTCGCCGCACAGGCCGAGCGCCTCATAGGTGAGGAGTTCGTTGATGGAGAAGCAGTCGTGCAGCTCGATGACGTCGAGGTCGCCGGCCGAGAGCCCCGAGGCCGCGTACACCTGCTGGGCGGCGGCGCGCGACATCGGCTGCCCCACGGCGTCGATGCAGGTGCCGGAGGCGAAGGAGTCGTCGGTGTCGGTGGTCATGGCCTGGGCGACGATCTCGACCGCCCGGTCGCCCAGGTCGTGGCTCTCGACGAAACGTTCCGACACGACGACGGCGGCGGCCGCCCCGTCGGAGGTGGGTGAACACTGGAGTTTGGTCAGCGGCCGGTGGATGGTCTTCGCGGCGAGGATCTCCTCGACCGTGTACGGGTCCTGGAACTGGGCGTAGGGGTTGTTCACCGAGTGCCGGTGGTTCTTCGCACCGACCGCGGCGAGCTGCGCCTCGGTCGTCCCGTACCGCTCCATGTGCTCACGGGCCGCGTTGCCGAATATCTGGGCGGTGGGCGGACTCATCTCGAAGCCGTGGGCGGCGGCCATGATCCCGTAGTGCCGGGCCACCGGTGACGTCTTGAAGTCCGAGGCGCCGCCGTCGGCGCCACCGCCACCGAGCGCACCGCGCGCCATCTTCTCGAAGCCGAGCGCGAGGACGCAGTCGCTGCCGCCGCCCTCGACGAACTGCCGGGCCGTCATCAGCGCGGTGGAACCGGTGGCGCAGTTGTTGTTGACGTTGTAGACGGGCACTCCGGTCAGCCCGAGTCCGTACACGGCGCGCTGACCGGCGGTGGAGGCCTGGAAGCAGTAGCCGACGACGGCCTGCTGGACCTTTTCGTAGGTGAGCGAGGCATCGGCGAGCGCCGCCGTCCCGGCCTCCTTCGCCATGTCCCAGTACTGCCAGTCGCGGGTCTCGGGCTTCTCGAACTTCGTCATGCCGACACCGACGACGTACGCCTTCATGAGCTTCATCGGCTTCATCGGCTTCGTGGACTCCATGGGCTTCGTGGGCTTCATGGGCAAGTCCCTTCAATCGCGCGGGAGGCCGAGGATGCGCTCGGCGACGACATTGAGCTGAACCTGGGTGGTGCCGCCCGCGATGGTCAGACAGCGGGACATCAGGAAGCCGTGCACGGCCCGCTCCCCGGCGCCTTCGCCGACCGCGCCGGCCGGGCCGAGGAGTTCGAGGGTCAGTTCGGCGACCTTCTGCTGATGGGTGGTCTGGACGAGTTTGCGGACGGAGGCCCCCGCGCCCGGTTCCAGGCCGGACACCTGCCGCAGGGTGGTCCGCAGTCCGATGCAGGCGAGTGCGTGGGCCTCGGCGGCGAGTGCTCCGATGCGGGCCCGGTACGTGCCGTCGAGTTCGCCGGAGCGGGCGATCAGCGCCTCCAGGCCGGTGTCGAAGGTCATCTGGTCGGCCATGTGGACGCGTTCGTTGCCGAGGGTGTTGCGGGCGACCCGCCAGCCGTCGTCGATCTGCCCGACGACGGCGTCGGCGGGCAGCAGGACGTCGTCGAAGTACACCTCGTTGAAGAGGGAGTCGCCGGTGATCTCCTTCAGCGGGCGGATGTCGATGCCCTCGGTGTTCTTCATGTCGACGAGGAAGTAGCTCAGGCCCCGGTGCTTGGGGGCGTCCGGGTCGGTCCTGGCCAGCAGGATGCCGTGGTCGGCCGACCGGGCGGCGCTCGTCCACACCTTCTGCCCGTTGATCCGCCAGCCCTCGTCGGTCCGCTCCGCCCTCGTGCGGAGCGAGGCGAGATCGGAGCCCGCGCCGGGTTCGGAGAACAGCTGGCACCAGAGGAGTTCACCGCGCAGGGTGGGCAGCACATAGCGCTCCTGCTGCTGCGGCGTCCCATGGGCGAGGAGCGAGGGCACCACCCAGGTGGCGATCCCGAGATCGCTCAGCTTCACTCCCTGAGCTTTCAACTCCTGCTGTACGGCCAGTTGTTGGACGGGTCCGGCGCCCAGACCGTAGGGGGCGGGGAGATACGGGGCGGCGTGGCCGGTGGGCGCGAGGGCGCGGCGGGCGGCCTTCGGGTCGAGGCCCCGGGCGGCGGCGACGGCCTCGCGCGCCTCGGCGCGGTGGGCGGCGGCCTCGGCGGGGAGTTCGAGGACGAGCTCGCGGCGGGCCCCGCCCTCGGCCAGCCGGGCGGCCCGCAGCCGGTGGGCGTCGCCGGCCCCCAGCAGCTGCCGGGCCACCAGGGCCCGGCGCAGATACAGATGGGCGTCGTGTTCCCAGGTGAAACCGATGCCGCCGAGGATCTGGACGCAGTCCTTGGCGCAGCTGTAGGCGGCGTCGAGGGCGTCCGACGCGGCGAGGGCGGCGACCATGGACCGTACGTCCGGGTCCTCCTCGTCGGCGGCGCGCGCCGCGTCCCACACCAGCGCACGGGCCCGCTCGACCCGTACGAGCATGTCGGCGCAGAGGTGCTTGATGCCCTGGAACCGTCCGATGGGGCGGCCGAACTGTTCGCGGACCTTGGCGTATTCGGCCGCGGTGTGCAGCGCCCTGGCCGCGGTTCCGCAGGCTTCGGCGGAGAAGAGGACGGCGGCGAGGTCGCGGACGTGCGCGGTGTCGGTCCGTACGACGCGTTCCGCGGGGACGAGTACGCCCTCGGCACGGATCTCGGCCGTGGGACGGGTCGGGTCGGCGCCGCGGTGCGGGCGGGCGGTCAGCCCTTCGGTGGCGGCGTCGACGGCGAACCAGAGGGTGCCGGTGGCCGATTCGGCGGAGAGTAGGAGGAGGTCGGCGTCGGCGCCGGAGAGGACCGGCGGGGCCGCGCCGTCGAGGAGATGGCCGTCCCCGTGCTCCACGGCGGTGAGGGTGCCGGGGCCGAGCGCGATGGAGCCGATGCGCGTACCGGCCGCGAGGTCGCGTACCAGCTCGTCCGCGCCCGCCGCGTGCAGTACGGCGGAGGCGAGGGCGCTCGCGAGGTACGGGCCGGGGAGCGCGGCCCGGCCGGCTTCTTCCAGGACCACGGCCAGATCGAGGAGTTGGCCGCCTCCGCCGCCGCACGCCTCGGGCAGATGGATGGAGAGGAGGCCCTGTTCGGCGAGCCCGTCCCAGTATCCGGGGCGCACGCCGGGGGTGCCGGGAGTGTCGGCGTCGAGGAGCTTGCGGATCTCCTCCGGCGGTACGGCGCGTGCCAGCCACCCCCGTACGGCCTGCGCCAACTCCTTCTGTTCTTCGGTGATTCCGATGCCCATGCGGATCCTCGCCGGTCGCAGCCACTGGAACGGCGCAAGAGTAGAACACGTTTCATTCTGACGGAAGGTCAGCACAGCACCGGATGACAGCCGCAAGAGTGTCCGACGGACGGCCGGAGGGGCGGCTCGGGGCGGCCGGATCGGCGCGCGCTCCGGGCCGAATGCGCGGCCATGCCTCGTTCGCGCCGTCGTGCCCCCTTCGCGCCGCGTTCACCGGAATACCCCGGCGACAAGGAAGGTTTCACCCTGCACATACTTGGCGGTCGGCGCTGCCCGCGCCGGACCCGCACCCCGCTTCACACCCTCGATCACGCCGCCCGGAGGCCGCACGTATGCCACAGACGACGAACGAACAGCACAGCGGGGAACTCCCCGATCCGCAGCCGCGCAGGGCGGGCGGCGGGGTCGTCCCCGTACTCGCCTTCGCGGGAATCACCGTCGCGGTGATGCAGACCCTGCTCGTCCCCGTCATCAAGGATCTGCCCGCCCTTCTCCACACCGATCCGTCCAACGCCACCTGGGTGATGACCGCGACCCTGCTCGCGGGGGCCGTCGCGACCCCGATCATGGGGCGGCTCGGCGACCTCTACGGCAAGCGGAAGATGCTGCTCGCCAGTCTCGCCGTGATGGTGGTCGGTTCCCTGATATGCGCCTTCACCGACGATCTCGTGATCATGATCGTGGGGCGCGCGCTCCAGGGTTTCGCCATGGGTGCCATCCCGCTGGGCATCGGCATCATGCGCGACGAACTGCCGCGCGAGAAGCTCGGCTCGGCGATGGCGCTGATGAGCTCCTCGATCGGGGTGGGCGGTGGACTCGCGCTGCCCGCCGCCGCGCTGGTGGCCCAGCACGCCGACTGGCACACCCTGTTCTTCGGTGCGGCCGGTCTCGGCGTGCTCTCGATGGCACTCACCGTCCTCGTCGTACCGGAGACCACGCTGCGCGCCCCCGGGCGGTTCGACGTGGTCGGCGCGCTCGGGCTCTCCCTGGGTCTGGTGTGTCTGCTGCTGCCCGTCACCAAGGGCAGTGACTGGGGCTGGACCTCGGGCAGCACGCTCGGACTGATCGCCGCCGCCCTGGTGATCCTCGTCCTGTGGGGCCTCTTCGAACTGCGCAGCCCGGCCCCGCTGGTCGATCTGCGGACCACGGCCCGGCGCGAGGTGCTGCTCACCAACCTCGCCTCGATCATGGTCGGGGTCGCGTTCTACGCCGTCTCGCTCGTCCTGCCGCAGCTGCTCCAGCTGCCGGAGTCGACGGGGTACGGGCTCGGCCGGTCGATGGTGGTCGCGGGGCTGTGCGTGGCGCCGCTGGGTCTGACGATGATGTTCATCGCCCCGCTGTACGCCCGGCTGTCCGCCCGCCGGGGCCCCAAGGTCTCCCTGATGCTCGGCATGCTGATCATCGCGATCGGTTACGGGGCGGGGCTCGGGCTGATGAGCGCCGCCTGGCAGACCGTCGTGATCGCGGTGGTGCTCGGGGCCGGTATCGGACTCGCGTACTCCTCGCTGCCCGCGCTGATCATCGGAGCCGTGGATCCGTCCGAGACGGGTGCGGCCAACGGTCTGAACACCCTGATGCGGTCGATCGGCACGTCGGTGTCCAGTGCCGTGATCGGCATGGTGCTGGCCAACACATCGGTACGGACGGGCGGGGTGTCGCTGCCCTCGATGGAGGGGTTCCGCATCTCGTTCCTGATCGCGACGGGCGCGGTGGTGGTCGGGCTGGTGCTGGCCTCGTTCCTGCCGTCGCGGCGCGAGGCGATGCGCCCGGCCCTGCTGGCGAGCAGCGACGACGACGCGCCGGCCCCCGCACGCTCCGTCTCCCGACCGGTCACCGGCTCGGGCGGCTTCCGCGGCCGGGTGCTGGACGCGGACGGTGCGCCGGTGGCCCGCGCCAACGTCACGCTGATCGACCACCGGGGCCGGCAGGCCGGTCTCACCGTGGCGGACGAGGACGGCCACTACATGCTGGCCGCCCCGTCCGGCGGCAACTACGTGCTGGCCGGATCGGCCGCCGGGTACGCGCCGCGCGCCCGCCCGGCGGCCTACCCGGGCAACGGGCTGCCGGTCGACGCCGATCTGGTGCTGACGGCCGGGGCCCCTCGCCTGGATCACGCCGGGCTCGCGGGCCCCGGCACCGCGCCCTGATCCGGGCCGACCGGGCCGATCCGGCCCGGCCCTGGCCGGCCTGGTCCGGCCTGGCCCGAACAAAGAGGCTCAGCGCACCGGAGCGTCGAACCGCGGTGTCGTCGCGAGCAGATGAGAGACGTCCGACCCCGCCGGAAGCTCCTGCGGCAGCGCGCCGCGGGTGAACAGCCGGGCGGGGCGGGCACCCTGCACCCGGGCCTGGCGCCCGTCGACCCGCAGCCAGGAACCCTCGCGCAGGCCGAGCACCGGTACGTCGTTCTCCTCCAGGAACTCGGTGAGCCGCTCCTCGCGGGTCTCGCCCTTGTGGGTGCTCCCCGGGTCCGGGTCCAGATAGTGCGGGTTGATCTGGAACGGGACGAGGCCGAGGGTCTCGAAGGACGGCGGCTGCACGATGGGCATGTCGTTGGTCGTACGGAGGGTGGGCGCCGCCATGTTCGTCCCCGCGCTGGCTCCCATGTACGGCAGCCCGCCGCGCACCGCTTCGATCACGGCGTCCCGCAGACCGGTCCGGTACAGGGCGCTCAGCAGCCGGAAGGAGTTGCCGCCACCGATGAACACGGCGTCGGACGCGGCGAGTTCGGCGACCGGGTCGGCGTTCTCGTGGACTCCTCGGACACCTATGCCGGACGGCGCGAGGGCGTCGCGGACGCGTGTGGTGTACGCGGTGTAGTCGGCGAGCGCGTAGGGGACGAAGGCCAGCCGGGCGCCGGAGGGCAGGAACGCGGTGACGGTGTCGAGGGCGTGTTCCAGATAACCGCGCCCGTACTGGGTGGAGTTGGAGAGCAGCAGCAGATTCACGGGGTTCCTCTTGGTTCTGTTCTTGGTTCTGTTCTTGGTTCTTGGTTCTTGGTTCTGTTCCGGTTCTTGGTTCTGTTCCGGATCAGCGGTCGGTGCGAGGGCGGCGGGCGCGGGGCTTCGGCCGCTGCGGGGGCTGGGTCAGCCGCCGCTCCAGCAGCTGGGCCGCGTGGCGCAGGGCGTCGAGCCGGTCCTCGGGCGCGCCGCGGAAGAGTTCCTCGGCGCCGCCGAGGCTGAGGCTCCCGTACGGCTCCCGCCCGAGGAACACCGGCACGGCGACGGTCGCGATGCCGGTGTCGTACTCGCCGACCGTCCAGGCGTACCCCTGGGCGCGGACCTTGAGGAACTCCTCCTCCAGCCGGTCCGGGTCGGTCACCGTCCGGTCGGTGAAGCGGGCCATCGGACGGCCCCGGAAGAGCCGGTGGCGCTGTTCGTCGGGCAGATACGCGTAGTACGACTTGCTGGTCGCCCCGGCGTGCGCCGGGTAGAGCTCGCCGACCAGCGGGTAGTAGCGCAGCGGCCCGGCCTCGCCCTCCTCCGCGGCGACGCACCGCATGTGGAAGCTGTCCGGCAGACAGAACAGGACGGTGTCGCCGGTGACCCGGCGCAGCTCCTCCAGGACCGGTCCGGCCAGCAGCTCCAGTGATCCGGAACGCTCCCAGAGCCTGCCCAGGCGCAGCACGGCGGGGCCGATGCGGTAGCGCCGGGTGGCGGGGTCGGAGACCAGGAAGCCGCGCCCGGCGAGGGTGGCGAGCAGCCGCTGGGCCACCGAGGTGTCCCAGCCGAACTCCTCGGCGACCTCGGTGACGCCCCAGTCGGGCCGGGTCCGCTCGAAGGCGAGCAGCACCAGGAGCGCCCGGTCGACGGTTTGCAGCGCCCCGGCGGGGGTGCGCCGGTCCAGATCGAAGTCCGCCATCGTCATCTCACCATTCAGACCTGAATTGCAAATAACGGGAAACAGTTGCGCTCAACGCTATCCGATCCCGAATGTTGCCTCAGCACCCCGCCCCGCGCTTTTCCCGTCGAGCGCCTCGGCCCGGGTGCCCGGACTGCGCCGCCCCGGGTGTCCGGATGAGTGAGAAAGGCCCCCCATGTTGAAGTACGTACTGGACATCGTCGAGCTGCTGGACGATCCCCAGGTCAATGGCAAGACGGTCGCCGAGTACCTCGACTCCGTGAGCGGGGCCGAGGGATCGTCCGCCCAGGTCACCACGGTCACCGGCGAGCGGGGCTCGACGGACTTCGTGATGGTCCGCATCCCCGGCTCCCAAGGACGTACGTCCGGAGGCAGCGCCCGCACGCTGGGTGTGGTGGGCCGACTCGGCGGCATCGGCGCCCGGCCCGAGGTGACCGGCATGGTCTCCGACGCCGACGGGGCGGTCGCCGCCCTCGCCACCGCCGCCAAGCTGCTCGACATGCGCCGCCGCGGCGACGTGCTGCCCGGCGACGTGATCGTCGCCACGCACATCTGCCCGGACGCGCCGACCGAGCCGCACGACCCGGTGCCTTTCATGGGCTCGCCCGTGGACATCGCCACCATGAACCGCCACGAGGTGACCGGCGAGATGGAGGCCGTGCTCTCCATCGACACCACCAAGGGCAACCGGATCATCAACCACAAGGGCCTCGCCCTGTCGCCCACCGTCAAGGAGGGCTGGGTGCTCCGCGTCAGTGAGCAGCTCGGCGAGCTGCTGGCCGTGGTGACCGGTGAGCCGTTGGTCACGTACCCCGTGACCACGCAGGACATCACCCCGTACGGTAATGGTGCACACCACATCAATTCGATCCTGCAGCCCGCCACCGCGACGGCCGCTCCGGTCGTCGGCCTGGCCATCACCTCGGCCGCCGCGGTACCGGGCTGCGGTACGGGCGCGAGCCACGAGACGGACATCGCGTCCGCCGCCCGCTACGCCGTGGAGGTCGCCAAGACCTACGGCAGCGGCCACCTGGACTTCCACGACGCGGTGGAGTTCGACAACCTCGTCAGCCGTTACGGGTCGCTGGCACACCTGCAGACCCTCGGCCGCACACCCCAGGAGTCCTGATGGCAGCCGCCCCGCAGGCCGAGGCCGTGGTCCCAGAGGCCAAGAGCATCGGCAGCGACGACTACGCGCTCTCCCGCGTCCCGCGTGACAAGCGCTTCGGCTTCTGGTCCATGCTGCTGCAGTGGCTGGCCCAGTCCGGCTCGGTCTCGCAGTTCACCCTCGGCGCCACCATCGGTGTCGGTATGACCTTCGGCAACGCCTTCCTCGCCTTCACGCTCGGCGCGGTGATCCTGGAGATCGTGATCTTCGCGATCGGTCTGGCCGGTATGCGCGAGGGTCTGGCGACCCCGATGCTGACCCGCTGGGTCGGCTTCGGCCGCAACGGCTCGGCGCTGGTCAGCTTCGTCATCGCGGTCAGCCTGGTCGGCTGGTTCGGCGTCCAGAACACGATCTTCGGCAACAGCGTCTCGGCGCTGGTCGGCGGCCCGTCCTGGATGTGGTGCGTGCTGGCGGGCATCGCCATCACCGCACTGGTGATCTTCGGCTTCAAGTACATGGCCGTCTTCGCCAAGATCGTCACGCCGCTCTTCTTCGCGATGGTCGCCTGGTCGATCATCTCGACGCTGAAGGACCACTCGCTCAGCGACCTGATCCACTCGCCGGCCCCCGGCCAGACGATTCCGCTCGCCGTCGCCGCCACCGCCATCGCGGGCGGCTTCATGACCGGCGCGATCGTGGCCCCGGAGATGACCCGGTACAACCGGAAGGGCTCGCACGTCTTCCTGCAGAGCGCCTCGTCGATGATCCTCTCCGAGTACATCGTCGGCATGACCGGTGTGCTCCTGGGCCACCTGGTCAAGAGCAACGAGGTCTCGCACATCGTGCTCTCCACCTCGGGTGCCTTCGGTGTGATCGTGGTGCTGATGTCCACCGCCAAGATCAACGACTGGAACCTGTACGGCTCCTCGCTGGGCGTCGTCAACTTCTTCCAGGTCGTCTTCGGCAAGCGGATCCACCGCGGCGCGGTCACCATCGTCCTCGGCATCGCCGGCACGCTCCTGTCCGCGGTCGGGATCATGACCCACTTCACCGAGTTCCTCTCCATCCTCGGCGTCGCGATCCCGCCGATCGGCGGCATCATCGTGGCCGAGTACTGGGTCGTGAAGCGGATGCGCAAGCCGCTGGACGACACCCGGGAGTCCGAGACCCTGCCCAAGACCTCGCCGACCTGGGTACCGATGTCCATCGCCATCTGGATCGCGGCGTTCTGCGTCGGCAAGTTCTACGAGGGCGGCATCCCGGCCCTGAACTCGCTGGCCACCGCCTTCATCCTGTACAGCGTCCTCGGCCTGCTGGGCTGGGTGAGGCCGTACGGCACCTCCACCCTGGACGACGAGGACGCCCCCGCCGCCCGCGCGACAACCACTGTGGGAGCAGCATGAGCAACCCCGACCCCACCGCCTCGTTCGTCCCGGCCTCCGACGAGGCACAGGAAGAGGTCATCGGACTCTGCGCCGAGCTGATCAGGTTCGACACCTCCAACCCCACCAGCGACGAGCGCGCGAGCGCCGACTGGGTGGTGAGCCGCCTCGCCGAGGTGGGCATCGACTCCGAACTGGTCGAGTCGGCGCCGGGCCGCGCCAGCGTCATCGCGCGCATCGCGGGCAGCGACTCAGGGCGCGGCGCCCTCCTGGTCCACGGCCATCTGGACGTGGTCCCCGCCGACGCCTCCGAGTGGCAGGTCCCGCCGTTCTCCGGCGAGATCCGCGACGGCTACCTCTGGGGCCGCGGCGCGATCGACATGAAGGACACGGTGGCCGTCATGCTGGCCACCGCCCGCCACTTCGCCCGTACCGGCACCAAGCCGTCCCGCGACCTGGTCCTCGCCTTCCTCGCCGACGAGGAGGCGGGCGGCAAGTTCGGCGCCCACTGGCTGGTCGAGCACCGCCCCGAGCTCTTCTCCGGCGTCACCGAGGCGATCGGCGAGGGCGGCGGCTTCTCCTTCGCCATCGACGACACCCGTCGCCTCTACCCGATCGAGAACGCCCAGCGCGGCATGGCCTGGATGGAACTCACCGCCACCGGCCGGGCCGGCCACGGCTCGTCCCCCAACGACGAGAACGCGGTCACCGACCTCGCCGAGTCGCTGGCCCGCATCGGCCGCGAGACCTTCCCGATCCGTCTGATCGAACCGGTCCGCGCCCTGCTCGAAGAGGCCGCCCGCCTCTACGGCGTCGAGTTCGACGAGGACGACATCGAGGGCAGCCTGGAGCGGCTGGGCCCGGTCTCCGACTTCATGCAGGTGGTGCTCCGCAACTCCGCGAACCCCACCATGTTCAACGCGGGCTACCAGACCAACGTCATCCCCGGCAAGGCGACCGCCCGGGTGGACGGCCGCTTCCTGCCCGGCCACGAGCAGGAGCTGGTCGACACGATCGACAAGCTCCTCCTCCCGTCGGTCAGCCGCGAGTGGGTCAACCACGACATCGCGATGGAGACGACGTTCGACGGCCCGCTGGTCGACGCCATGTGCGCGGCCGTACGCGCCGAGGACCCGGACGGGCACCCGGTCCCGTACTGCAACCCCGGCGGCACCGACGCCAAGGCCTTCACCCACCTCGGCATCCGCTGCTTCGGCTTCAAGGGCCTCAAGCTCCCGCACGACCTGGACTACGGCCGCCTCTTCCACGGCGTGGACGAGCGCGTCCCGCTGGAGGGCCTGCGCTTCGGCGTCCGCGTCATGACCCGACTCTGGCAGAGCTGCTGACCTCCACATCGCAGCCCCGCCGGGGGCGCCCCGACCCGGGCTCACCCCTCGTACGCCCCCGCCGATTCCTTCGGCGGGGGCGTACGGCATGACGGGGCGCCACTCAGGGGTCGACATTCAGTTCGAGGTGCTCTCCGTGGCCGTCCCGCTCTGGCTGTGAGAGGCCACCGCGGCTCCGCGTCGGGTGTGACATCCAGTGGCACCTGGTAGCACCGCACGTTACTGTGGATGCCATGGCAGCACAGCAGGAGATCACTCAACGCGACCTGCGCAACAGGTCCAAAGAGATCATGGACGCCGTCCAGGACGGGCAGGCGTTCACCGTCACGCGGGACGGACATCGCATCGGCGAGCTGATCCCGCTGCGCCGGCGCAGGCGGTTCGTCCCGCGCGGCGAGTTCACCGCCATGTCCCGCACTTCTCCCGACCTCTCGCTGGACGCCTTCCGGGCGGATCAGGAGGCCACCGCCGAGCAGAGGCCGGACGATCCCTATGCGCGCTGAGTACGACCAGGGGCTGCTCGACACCAACGTCATGATTCTTCGCAGGTGGGTGAATCCCGAGGAACTCCCCGCCGAGGTGGCGATCAGCGCCATCACCCTGGCCGAGCTCTCCGCCGGACCGCACGAGGTGCGGCGGAACGAAGAGCAGGACGACTACGACGAATACGCCGAGCGGGCCCGACGGCTCGATGTCCTTCAGCGCGCCGAGAACGAGTTCGACCCGATCCCCTTCGACGCGGAGGCAGCCCGGATCTATGGCAGGGTCTGTGCTGCCGTGATCGGTGCCGGCCGCAAACCGCGGCGCCGGGTGGCCGACTTGATGATCGCGTCCATCGCCATCGCCGAGGAGCTTCCGCTCTTCACCACGAACCCCGACGACTTCAAGGGGCTGGACGACCTGCTCACTGTTGTCCCCGTCACGCGACCACGGGTCCTCCACGATCGATAGGCCGTCGGGGCGTGCCGTGACCCGGGCTCACCCCTCGTACGCCCCCGCCGATGCCCTCGGCGGGGGTGTACGGCACGATGGGGCGCCGTCGAACGCGTACCCGCAGAACCGTCCCCACCCAAGGAGGAACCCGTGCCCGCCGAGTCCGTAGCCGAGCCGTCGCCCGAGATTCTCGCCGCTTTCCAGGCCGCCAAGGGCTTCATGCCGGTGGTCGAGGGACTCGCGCTGTACGCGGCCGCCGTCGAGGCTGCCGCGCTGGGGCTGCCGGTCCTTGAGGTCGGCACGTACTGCGGACGCTCCACCATCCTGCTCGCCGACGCCGCCCGCGCGGCCGGTGTGACGGCCCTCACCGTCGATCACCACCGCGGCAGCGAGGAGCAGCAGCCGGGCTGGGAGTACCACGACCCGACCGTCGTGGACCCGGAGGTCGGCCGGATGGACACGCTGCCGACGTTCCGCCGGACCCTGCACGCGGCGGGGCTCGAAGACCACGTCGTGGCCCTGGTCGGGCGGTCTCCGCAGGTCGCCGCCGTCTGGGGCGGGAAGCTCGGCTTCGTCTTCATCGACGGCGGGCACACCGACGAGCACGCGGGCGGTGACTACGAGGGCTGGGCACCGCATGTCGCCGAGGGCGGGCTGCTGGTGATCCACGACGTGTTCCCGGACCCGGCGCACGGCGGCCAGGCCCCGTACCGGATCTATCTGCGGGCGCTGGCCTCCGGCGCGTTCGCCGAGGTCTCGGCCACGGATTCGCTGCGGGTGCTGCGGCGTACGGGACCGGGCATCTGAGGCGCCCCGATAGCATCGCGTGGTGCCGTACGACGAGAGCGTTCCCCCCACCCCGTGCCGCCGGCCCCTGCTCGCCGCCGCCGTGCTCACCGCCGTGTGCCTGACCGCCGCGGGCTGCGGCGCGGGCGACGACGGCGGAGCACGGGCGGAGCCCCAACAGGGCGGCGCCGGCACCTCCGCGGCGCCGCCGCCGGCCTCGCCGTCGAGGAGTGCCCCGGCTCCGGGGAGAACGTCCGCCTCCCCCGCTCCTTCCGCGAAGCCCTCGAAGTCCACGGGCGGCCGGGCCTCGGGGCCGCTGTCGGGCAGGACCGTCGTCATCGATCCCGGACACAACCCGAACAACCGTCTGCACACCCGCGAGATCAGCCGCCAGGTCGACATCGGCACCACGCGCAAGGAGTGCGACACCACCGGCACGTCGACCAACTCCGGTTATCCTGAAGCCGAGTTCACCCTGGATGTGTCGCACCGGCTGCGCACGCTCCTTGAGGCGCAGGGCGCGCACGTCGTGCTGACGTACGACAACGACCGTCCGTACGGCCCGTGTGTCGACGAGCGGGCCCGAATCGGCAACGCGGCCAAGGCCGATGCGGTGGTGTCGGTGCACGCGGACGGTTCCGCGGCCGGCAACCGCGGCTTCCATGTGATCCTCCCCGGGCCGGTGCGGGGCGGGAAGGCGGACACCACGAAGATCGTCGAACCCTCCCGCGATCTCGGCACCCGGATCGCCGGTCTCTTCGTCCGCGATACCGGAAGTGCGCCTTCCAATTACGTCGGCGGCAATACCGGGTTGGACATCCGCAAGGATCTCGGCGGACTTAATTTGTCGACCGTGCCCAAAGTGTTCATCGAATGCGGCAATATGCGTGATCCGAAGGACGCCGCTCTGCTCACCAGCGCGAACTGGCGCCAGAAGGCGGCACAGGGCATTGCCGATGGCATCAGCAGCTACCTCAAGGGGTAACAAGAGGTAGTTCTGCGGCGAAATTGGGGGGAAGTGCGTCCAGGGTCCGGTCAGGGACACAGCCCTGCCCGGCAGGCGATAGATTCATCCTTACGATGGGGAGCCACTCCCGAGCCTTGCGCCGTGCCCGCCGTACCCGTGCGGGCCGCAGCGACGACCACTCCGACGAGACGACCGACTAAGGACCTTCACGTGAATATGCGCTCCCTCACTCGAGGCGACGGCGTGGTGATCGGAGCAGCGGTGGTGCTGTTCATCGCCTCTTTCCTCCACCTCTACGGTTACGAATGCCCCTCGGGCCTCAACTGCTCCGGCTACTCGGCCCCGAACGCCTGGGACTCGCTCGCGGCCCTCATGAGCATCTACCTCGGCGGAATCATCGCCGCGGCGCTGGTCGTGGTGGGCCACACCCTGCCGGCCCGCAAGGTCCTCGGTTTCGAGCTCGGCCAACTCGGCGCCGCTTTCAGCGTCTTCACCCTGTGGACGGCGTTCTGGTCGACCATCGACGCCAGCAACGCGGGCGCCGGTCTGATCCTCGGCCTGCTGGGCACGGCCGTGCTCGCGGTCGGCGCCGTCGGGACTCCGCTGATTCCCGCGCTCAAGGCTCCGCTGATGGGCGCCCCGCGCCCGCAGGCCGTGCAGTCGCCGTACGGCGGCCAGCCGCAGCCCGGTCAGGGGTACGGCTACCCCGGCGCCCAGCAGCAGCCGTACGGCGCCCAGCCGGGTCAGCAGCAGCCGTACGGCGCGCAGCCGCAGGCCGGTCAGCCCCAGGCGGGTCAGCCGGAGCCGCAGCAGGCCCAGCAGGCTCCGGCGGCCGGCGCGCCGTCCGGTGACTTCACGCCGTTCTGGTTCGCGGTGCCGGTGGCCCGCCCGCTGTACGGGGAGGACGGTTCGCCGTCGCCGATCGCCGAACTGGCTCCGGGCACCTGGTACCTCGCGGTGGAGCAGCGCGGTGCGAGCCTCATCGCCCAGACGCAGGACGGCCGTCGCGGTGTGCTCCAGGACACCACGGGCATCCAGCGCGGCTGAGCCCACCCGCCCGCAGGACGAACAACGGCCCCTCGCCCCTTCCGGGCGGGGGGCCGCTGTCGTACTCTCCGTCCGTGCGTCAATGATCTGACGAAACGTCAGAATCCTTGGGAGGCGACGGAATGCGGCTCGGACTCGCGCTCGGCTACTGGGGCCGCGGCCCCGATCCGGCCCAACTGGAGCTCGTCCGTCAGGCCGAGGAGCTGGGGTACGGGTCGGTGTGGACGGCGGAGGCCTGGGGCTCCGACGCGTTCACCCCGCTGACCTGGATCGCCGCGCACACCTCCCGTATCCGGCTGGGCACCGGCATCGCGCAGATGGCGGCGCGCACCCCGACCGCGACCGCCATGCACGCCCTCACCCTCGACCATCTCTCCGGCGGCCGGATGATGCTCGGCCTCGGCCTGTCCGGGCCACAGGTGGTGGAGGGCTGGTACGGGCGGCCGTTCCCGCGGAGCCCGCTGACCGCCACCCGCGAGTACGTCGACATCATCCGCCAGGTGCTCGGCCGCGAGGCCCCCGTCGAACTGGACGGACGCTTCCACTCCCACCCGTACAACGGCCCCGACGCCACCGGACTGGGCAAGCCGCTGAAGTCGATCACCCATCCCTTGCGGTCCCGGCTCCCGGTACTGCTCGGGGCGGAGGGGCCGAAGAACATCGCGCAGACGACGAGGATCGCCGACGGCTGGCTGCCGCTGTACTGGTCACCGCTGCGCACCGATGTGTACGCGGCGTCGCTCACGGACCTGCCCGACGGGTTCATGATCGCGCCGATGGCCCGCGCGCGGGTCTGCGACGACGTCTCCGAGGGGCTGCTGCCGGTGAAGGCGATGCTCGGCTTCTACATCGGGGGGATGGGGCACGCGGCCCGCAACTTCCACGCCGATCTGATGGCGCGCATGGGATTCGAGGAGGAGGCGCGGCGGATCCAGCAGCTCTTCCTCGAAGGGCGCAAGGAGGAGGCGGTGCTGGCCGTGCCGGACGCGTTCGCCGATGAGATCTCGCTCGTCGGACCCCGGCAACGGATAGCGGAGCGGCTGGAGTTGTGGCGCAAGGGGCCGGTGACCGATCTGCTGGTGACGGCGCCGGACCCGCACACGCTGCGGGTGCTCGCGGAGCTCAATCAGGGTCTCTCGTCCTGATCAGGCCGGGCTCGCGTGCCCGGCACCGCTCGCCGATCCGGTCCGGTCCGCACCAAAGCCCCCAGGCCCTGGTCGTGCCGGGTCCGTCGGCCAGGTCCCGGTGCTGACCGGGGCGGGGCGCACGCGCCGGCGTGATGCGGTGCGTTCCCAGGGCTGGGGGTCGGGGTACGTGAGGAGTTCCAGCGTGCTGCCCCAGGGAGTGCGCAGATACGCGAAGCGGTTACGCTCTCCCGCCTCGGGGCCCGGCAGCGGCTGTGCCTCGGCGAGCAGTGAGGCACCCGCCGCCACACAGCCCCGCACGGCCGCGTCCAGGTCGTCGGCGTAGAGCGCCACATGCTGCCAGCCGAAGTCGCAGGGCAGCGCCGGGGGTTCCCGGCGGGGACCCTCGAACTCGAAGAGCTCGATGGCCGGACCGTCACCGGGCAGGGCCAGCATCCGGATCGCCAGCTGCCGGGTGCCCGCCGGGACGCCGAGCCGCCGCTCGACGTCCGGACCGCCGAGCGGCTCGTCGTGGCGGCGCAGGGTGTCGTACAGCACCTCGGCGCCGAACGCCCTGGTGAGGAAGAGGGTCGCGGTCTCCAGATCGGGGACCGTGACCCCGATGTGGTCGATGCCGCGCACGCTTGTGGCCGTCATGGGTTCACCGTTCCTGTCCCGGGGCCGCGCCGATGGGTCCCGTCCGCTCCGGAGCGGACCCGCTCCGGGGTCGTGCCCGCGCGCGACCAGGCCAGCAGGTCGTCGGCCGGCCAGGTGGAGATGACGTGCTCCGCCGGGACACGGCACTCCTCGGCGCGGGCGCAGCCGTGGATCTGCCAGTCCAGCTGACCGGGCGCGTGTGCGTCGGTGTCGATGGCGAACAGGGTGCCCGCGGCGACGGCTCGGCGCAGCAGCCGGCGGGGCGGGTCGAGCCGTTCGGGCCGGCTGTTGATCTCCACCGCCGTGCCCGCCTCCGCGCACGCGGCGAAGACCTCGTCCGCGTCGAACCGCGACTCCGGGCGCCCCCGGCCGGTGATCAGCCGGCCGGTGCAGTGCCCGAGGACGTTCGCCCGCGGATGGCGGACGGCCGCGAGCAGGCGCCTGGTCATCGGTGCCGCGTCCATCCGCAGTGCGGAGTGTACGGAGACCACGACGACGTCCAGTCGAGCCAGCAGCTCGTCCTCCTGGTCGAGGGAGCCGTCGGGGAGGATGTCGCACTCGATGCCGGTGAGCAGCCGGAACGGTGCCCACCGCTCGTTGAGCCCGGCGATCGCCGCCAGCTGCCGGTACAGCCGCTCCGGGGAGAGCCCGTTCGCCACGGTCAGCCGGGGCGAATGGTCGGTGAGGACCGCCCACTCGTGGCCCAGCTCCGCCGCCGTGCGGCCCATCTCCTCGATCGGGCTGCCGCCGTCCGACCAGTCCGAGTGCAGATGGCAGTCGCCCCGCAGGAGAGCGAGGAGGCTCGCGCCGCCCTCGGTGAGCGGGACGGCGGCGGCCTCCTTCTCCACTCGTTCCAGGTAGCCGGGCACTTCCCCGGCCGCCGCCTCCCTGATCACCTGTGCGGTCTTCGGTCCGATGCCCTCGACCGACTCCAGCGAGCCGTCCGCGGCCCGCCGCCCGATCTCGCCGTCCGCCATCGATGCGACCACGTCGGCAGCCGTACGGAACGCCTGTACGCGATAGGCGTCGGCCCTGCCGCGTTCCAGCAGGAAGGCGATCCGTTTCAGGGCGCGGACGGGCTCCATCGGCACCTCCACAGGGGCCGCCGGACACACGGGCTGTCGATTCCAGCTTGGCTCAGCACCGCCCGGCCCGCGCGGCGGACGCGGGACCGGCGCCCCCACGGAGGCCCGCGGCGGCTCAGCCGAACGCGGCGCGCTCCAGCCAGAAGTCCAGCACCTCCGCGTCCCCCAGCACCTCGACCCGGTCGCTGTCCGCCGGCAGGCGCCGGTTGAAGACCAGCATGACGTCGGTGAGCGGGCCCCGCAGCGCCACGGTCGCCTTCTCGTGGGCCCGCCGCCAGGTGAAGCCGTCCTCGCCGAGCTCGATCAGCCACTCGGCGCCGGGCACGTCCGTGGCGTGCAGGTGGATCGAGCGCCCGGCGCCGGTGAGCCCGGCCGCCTTCTCGTTGCCCGCGGCCCGCACGAAGGCGACGATCTCCAGCCACTCCTCGATCGTGTCGGCGGCCAGCTCGGGTGCCACCTCATAGCCGGTCCTCGCGGTGAGCGCGGCGTCGGCCTGGTGGACGATCGTCTCGTGCGCCATGCGACGCGCCCAGAAACCCGTGCTGTGCTCCCAGCCCCAGGACCACACCTTCCGGTCCGGGCCGGCCGCGCGCAGGAGCTCGACAAGCTCCGCCGCCCCGTCCGCCAGCCAGGCGTCGAGCACGGCGGGGTCGTCGCCCTCGGGCCCGGACTCCGGTCCCCGTTCGAGCGGGACCGCTTCGGTGGCCCGGGTGCGTACGATCTCGCCCACCCAGCGGTGCGCGCGGCCGACGTGGACCGCGAGATCGCGCAGGGTCCAGTCGGGGCAGGTCGGTACGGTCGCACCGAGGTCGGCGCCGCTGATCGCGGCCCTCAACGCGTCGGTGCGGCCGCTGATTTCGTCACAGTAGAGGTCGTGCGGCAGTGCGCTCATGACACGCACCCTAAGGGCTGTCCCGTCATCCCTGGCGGGCGCGCGACGACAGCTACTTCCCCAAGCTCTCGGCTGCGCTCGAACAGGGGAGGCCCCATCCTCGCCGCGTTGTCGGAACGTCCGAATACATCCAGTATGCGGACGTCCCTCCGCCTTGCGATGCACCGCATCCGACGCCGCGCGCCGATCCACCACGGATCACGGGACAGCCCTTAGTTCGATCAAGAGCCGGGGCCCCATCGATCATCCGCCGAGTTGCGACGTGGTGGGCACCTTGTCCTTCACATCGGCGCCCGCGCTCCTGCCCGCGTCCTTGACGCTGTTGATCACGCTCTCGAAGGCGCCGATGTCGCCTGCGCCCGCCTCGCCCCTGCGCAGTTTGGTGCCGAGCCCCTTGAGCGATTCGATGCCCGCCGTCAGCGGCGCGACCGCCTTCGACAGCAGGGGGTCGCCCTTGGCGTTGACCACGGCGGCCTTCAGCCGGTTGTAGGCGAAGCCACCCGCGAGGCCGGCCTTGACCAGGGCGGACGTCCGCCCGTTGGTACCTTTCTTGAACGTGCCCGCGCGGTACGGCTTCACGATCCACTGGTACGTCGCCCCGGCCGCGAGCCCCGCGTTGGCGACGAACCGCGTCTTGGCCAGTTTCTGCGCCTGCGCCGACGGCGTCCCGCCCGGGGACGCGGTATCGCTCGGGGACGCGGAACGGCTCGCGCCGCCCTTGTCACCGCCGCCGCACGCGGTGGCGCCCACCAGTACGACGCAGGACAGCAGGAGCGGGACGAGCAGACGGCGAAGCGGTACGGAACCGTTCGCGGCGGAACTGCGCACAGCGGGCCTCCCTGACCGGGCACCTCACGGCGACCTCTACGGTAAGTGACGGACATCGCCACTCTCCGTAAGGCTCGCGTGGCTGCGGGCGGCGTGCCACTCGGGGCCGCCGTCCGGGTTTCACCCGCCGGGAAACGGCAACCCGCAAGCCATGTCTCCTCGAACAGGAACGAGAAGCACCACCGCAGCACGTGTCATAGCCGTCGCGGCCGACGTCATGGCCTTGGTCATCGGCTTGTGGATCCTCATGTACCTGCTGGACGCGAACCGGGGCAACGACCTGGTGAACGTCGTCCAGCACACCGCACGCTGGCTGGCGAGCTGGTCGTACGACCTGTTCACCTTCGACGAGGCGTGGGCCCGGGTGGTCTCCGGATACGGACTGGCCGCCGTCGTCTACCTCTTCGTGGGTCACGCGGTGGCCGGCCGCATCCGGCGCTGAAGCCGCCCGTCCGGACCATGCCGGTCCCGCGTGCCCCGGTACCGGGCCCGGCTCGCCGATCCGGCCCGGTCCGGACGAAAGACCCTGGTCGGCCGGTTCTATCCGCAGCAGTCCGGTTCCAGCCCACGCGGCAGCCGTTCGCCGCCGAAGACCGCGATGGTCGCCTCGTCGCCGCCGAGCGCGGCCACCGCGAGCAGCAGCGAACCTGCGGTCCACGTGGTGAGCTCCTCCGGCCAGAAGGCCCGGTTGCCCTCGAAGACGTACCCCGTCCAGTACATGCCGCCGTCGGCGCGCAGGTGCTGGATGGACTGGAGGATCTCCAGCGCCCGGTCGGACTCGCCCATCACCCAGAGCGCCAGGGCGAGTTCACAGCTCTCGCCGCCGGTCACCCACGGATTGGGCAGCACACAGCGCACTCCGAGGCCGGGCACCACGAAACGGTCCCAGCCCTCCTCGATCCGCTCCTTGGCGGCCGTTCCGGTGAGCGCGCCGCCGAGGACCGGGTAGTACCAGTCCATCGAGTAGTGGCTCTTGTCCAGGAAGCGTTCCGGATGGCGGTGGATCGCGTGGGCCAGCGCACCGGTCGCCAACTCCCAGTCCGGCTGCGGCTCCTCGCGCCGCTCGGCGAGGGCGAGTGCGCAGCGCAGCGCCTGGTGGATGGAGGAACAGCCGGTCAGCAGCGCGTCGTCGACGGGGGTTCCGTCGGCTTCGCGCTTCCAGCCGATCTGGCCGCCGGGCCGCTGGAGCCGCAGCACGAACTCGACGGCGGCGTAGACGGTCGGCCACATCCGGTCGACGAACGCGTCGTCGCCGGTGGCGAGGTAGTGGTGCCAGACGCCGACGGCCACGTACGCGCAGAAGTTGGTCTCCAGACCCCGGTCCGTCGGCCGTTCCGGGTCGCCGTCGTGGTACGCGGCGTACCAGGAGCCGTCCTCGTTCTGGTGCCGGGCCAGCCAGTCGTACGCGCGTTCCGCGGCGGCGTGCTCGCCCGCCGCGTCCAGGGCCATGGCGGCCTCGGTGTGGTCCCAGGGGTCGAGGTGGTGGCCGCGGAACCAGGGCAGCGCGCCGTCCTCGCACTGCGCGGCGAGGAGGGCGGCGACGGTCTCGGCGGCCTGCTCGGCGGTGAGGACTCCGGGCAGTACGAGATGTTCTGTCTGCTCGGGAGTGGTCACGCCTCGGCCTTGGAGAGGTCCTCGGCGGCGGCCACGGGCAGGTGCGGCTTGGTCGCGTACGCCACGAAGCTCTTGCCCACCACCGGGTTGAGCAGCTGCTCGGCGACCCGGGTGACGGCCGGCTTCTTCATGATGTCCCAGACCAGCAGCTTGTGGTACGCGCGGACCGGCAGAGCCTTGTCGTTGTCCACCCCGAACGCGCACTTCAGCCACCAGTACGGCGCGTGCAGGGCGTGGGCGTGGTGGGTGCCGTACGGCTTGAGGCCGGCGCCGCGGATCTTGCCGAGCAGTTCGTCGGCCTTGTAGATGCGGATGTGGCCGCCCTCGACCTCGTGGTACGCGTCGGAGAGCGTCCAGCAGACCTTCTCGGGGCCGTAGCGCGGCACGGTGATCGCGATCCGGCCGCCGGGCCTGAGCACCCGGACCATCTCGGCGAGCACGCCCTTGTCGTCGGGGATGTGTTCCATCACCTCGGAGATGATCACGACGTCGAAGGACTCGTCGGGGAACGGCAGGTTGAGCGCGTCGCCCTCCATCGCGGTGGCGGTGGCGCCCTCGGGGGCCTCCCCGGCCTCCTTCATCGCGGCGAACCACTTCGCGACCTCGCGGATCTCCTCGCCGTTGCGGTCGAGGGCCACGACCTGGGCGCCGCGCCGGTAGCACTCGAAGGCGTGGCGTCCGGCGCCGCAGCCCAGGTCGAGCACTCGGTCACCTGCGGCGAGCGGGAAGCGGGTGAAGTCCACGGTCAGCACAAATGCCTGCTTTCGCGGTCGAGGGGGTCAGGGGGCGGGGACAGCGTGGGCGGACTGCGGGGTCACCGTCGGCCGCCGGGGCGCGTGGTGCCCGCGCGGGCGTCGATCGCCTCGCGGTACAGGGCGGCGGTGCCGATGGCGGCCTGCTTCCAGGTGAACCGGGAGAGCACCCGGGCGCGGCCCGCGGCGCCGAGCCGGGCGCGCAGTTCCGGATCGCCGAGCAGCCGGGCGAGCGCGTCGGCCAGTGCCCCGGCGTCGGCGGGCGGGACGGCCAGGCAGGTCTCGCCGTCCGGGCCCGCGACCTCGGGGATCGCGCCGCCGGTGGTGGCGACCAGCGGCGTACCGGTGGCCATGGCCTCGGCGGCCGGCAGCGAGAACCCCTCGTACAGCGAGGGGACGCAGGCGATCTGGGCGCCGCGCACCAGGTCGACGAGTTCGGCGTCGCTGATGCCCTTGACGAATTCGACGGCGTCCTGGAGTCCGTGCCGCTCGATGGCCCGCGCGACCGGGCCGTCCTCGGCCCGCTTGCCGACGACCACGAGGTGCGCCCGCGGGTTCTCGGTGCGGAGCTTGGCGAGCGCCTCGACGAGATGGACGAGGCCCTTCAGCGGGACGTCGGCGCTGGAGGTGGTGACGATCCGGCCGGGGACCTCGGCGACGGACGGGTCGGGCGACCACAGACCGGTGTCCGCGCCGATGTGCACCACATGGACGCGGTCCTCGCGCACCCCGAGGTGGTCGACGATCTCCTGCTTGGAGGAGCCGGAGACGGTGAGCACCGACGGCAGCCGGCGCGCGACCCGCTTCTGCATGCGGGTGAAGGCGTACCAGCGGCGCACGGAGGCGCGGCGGCGACGGGTCGCGGCGGCGTCCAGGTCCAACTGCCGGTCGACCGTGATGGGGTGGTGGATCGTGGTGACGAGCGGGGCGCCGAGGTCCGCCAACAGCCCGTAACCGAGGGTCTGGTTGTCGTGGATGACGTCGAACTCGCCGCGCCGGGCGGCGAGATGGCGTCGGGCGCGAAGACTGAAGGTGAGCGGTTCCGGGAAGCCGCCGGTCCACATGGTGGCGACCTCGGCGGCGTCGATCCAGTCCCGGTACTCGCCGCGCTTCGGGCTGCGGAAGGGGTCGGGCTGGCGGTAGAGGTCCAGGCTCGGCAGTTCGGTGAGCGGGACGCCCTCGTCGAGCACCGGATAGGGCTGGGCGCCGATCACTTCGACGCTGTGGCCGAGGCGGGCGAGCTCGCGGCCGAGGTGGCGCACATAGACGCCCTGGCCGCCGCAGAAAGGATTGCCCTTGTAGGTGAGGAGTGCGATGCGCAGCGGGCGGTCGCCGGGGGTGCCCGACGCGGCGCACCCCGTGCGGGGGCCCGACTCCACGGCCTCAGCGGTCACACTCGGCCCCCTTCTCCCTGCGTGTTCGCCGGAGCGTAACCGCTCACGCTAATCTAGAACAAGTTTCAGACTGGATCGTTCAATGAGCTACGAATCTACCGGCAGGTAGCGTCGGTGCAACGGCCGGACCGGGTGATTCGCGCCACGGCCCGGCACCCTGGCATGCTGTGCGCCGCCGGGAGACCGAGCGCCTCCCTCCGGTTGCGGACAGAAGCCATGGATGGGGACACATGACAGCGGAAGCCAGGCCGGCGTCGCCGCCGCTGACGGAACGCCAGGAGGCCCGTCGCCGCCGCATCCTGCACGCCAGCGCCCAGCTCGCCGGCAGGGGCGGGTTCGAGGCGGTTCAGATGCGCGAGGTCGCGGAGGCCGCCGAGGTCGCCCTGGGCACGCTGTACCGCTACTTCCCGTCGAAGATCCATCTGCTGGTCGCCACCATGCAGGACCAGCTCCAGCACATGCACACGACGCTGCACAAACGCCCCCCGGCCGGGGACGACGCGGCGCAGCGGGTCGCCGGCACCCTGATGCGGGCGTTCCGCGCACTGCAGCGCGAACCGCATCTGGCGGACGCGATGGTGCGGGCGCTGACCTTCGCGGACCGCAGCGTCAGCCCGGAGGTGGACACCGTCTCGCGGATCACGACGGCGATCATCCTGGACGCGATGGGCCTGGAGCACCCGACGCCGGAGCAGTTGTCCGCGGTCCGGGTCATCGAACACACCTGGCACTCCGCGCTGATCACCTGGCTGTCGGGGCGGGCGTCGATCGCCCAGGTGAAGATAGACATCGAGACGGTGTGCCGGCTGATCGACGTGACGGCTCCCCCGGATGCGTCCCGGCGGTCCGACACGTCCCGGCGTTCCGACACGTCCCGGCGTTCCGACGCCTCCGCGCCTGCGGACGCGTCCTGACGGACCGTTCGTCACACATCCCTCACCGTTCCGTCCGATAACACCACAAACCTCTCCCTAACATGGTCCTGACCAGCACCGATGGAGAGGAAGACATGACTGACCAGTCAGGCAGCGCGGGCGTCCCGGCGGGGGCGCAGGCCCCGGGAGGGCCGGGTTACGGCGTCCAGCCCCCGCCCGGCTACGGCTACGGCTACCCCGGTGGTGCCTCGCTGCCCAGCGGCAAGGCGACGGCCTCGATGGTGCTCGGCATCCTCGGGCTGGTGCTGATCCCGATCGTCCTGCCGATCATCGCGCTGTGCCTCGGCGTCTCGGCCCGGCGCATGGCCGACCGGGGCGAGGGCGGCGGCCGCGGCATGGCGACCGCCGGAATGGTGATGGGCATCATCGGCATCGCGTTCGCCGCACTCGGCGTGATCACGGCCACGGTCCAGGCGCTCGCGTACGCCTGACGGGTCACCACCCGCGGCGCTGACACGCAGAGGCCGCCGCGCCCAAGGGCGGTACGCTCCGCCCCCTGGGCGCGGCCCATGTGCGGCCCCCACATGCGCACCGCGCCAGGTGGGGTGCCCTGCACCATGTCGACGGCGGCAGGGTGTTCATACGGTTCGGCGACATCACATGAACACGCCGAGGAGCCGGTCACCATGCGTCGCAGAGCCACAGGCACCGTCCGTCATCACAGATCCCTCTCCGTCGCCGTCGCACTGGCCTCGACCGGTCTTCTGCTGGCCGGGTGCACCGCCGCCGGGAAGGCGGGCGAGGCCGATCCCGCGTCCGGGAAGGACGCGAAGGACCAGACCGTCAAGGTGGGCCTGGTCTACTCCCGTACGGGGCTGCTCGCGGACTACGGGAAGCAGTACCGCGACGGGTTCATGGCGGGCCTGGACCACGCGACGAAGGGCACCGGCAAGGTCGCCGGGCACCGTATAGAGGTCACCGAGCAGGACGACGCGGGCGACCCGGGCAAGGCGGTCGCCGCGGCCAAGAACCTCATCGGCAAGGGCTACAAGGTGCTGGCCGGCACCACCGATTCCGGGGTGGCCCTCCAGATGGCGCCGCTCGCCGCCCAGAACAAGGTGCTGTACATCAGCGGCCCGGCCGCCACCGACGCCGTCACCGGCATCAACGACTACACCTTCCGCTCGGGCCGGCAGTCCTACCAGGACATCCTCACCGCCGGGGCGATGCTCGGCGAGGCCAAGGGCAGGAAGGTCACGGTGCTGGCCCAGGACTCCACCTTCGGCCAGGCCAACGTCGCCGCCGTGAGGGCCGTCCTCGGGGCCGAGGGCGCGAAGGTGGGCTCCGTGCTGGCCCCGCCCAGCGCCACGGACCTGACCCCCTTCGCCCGGCAGGTCAAGGCGGGCAGGCCCGATCTGGTCTTCGTCGCCTGGGCCGGCTCCACCGCGCCGGCGCTGTGGACCGCGCTGGACCAGCAGGGCGTGCTGAGCGCGAGCAAGGTCGTCACGGGCCTCGCCGGGACGGCCTCGTACCCGGTCTTCGGGAACGCCGGTGCCAAGGTGTCGTTCCTGGCGCACTACTTCCCCGGCGCGGGCGGCGGCAACGCCGTGGAGAAGTCCATGCTCGACTCGGTCACCGAGGCGGGCGGCACCCCGGACCTGTTCACCCCCGACGGCTTCACCGCGGCACAGATGGTCGTGCGCGCCGTGGAGGAGGGCGGCGCCACCGATTCCGCCGCCATGGTCAAGGCCCTGGAGGGCTGGAGCTTCGACGGAGTGAAGGGCAAGGAGCAGATCCGTGCGGAGGACCACGCACTGGTGCAGCCGATGTTCGTCGCGAAGCTCCGGGGGAAGGGGGCCGCTGCCCGGCCGGAGCTGGTGGGCACCGAGCCGATGGACAAGGTGGCTCCGCCCGTGAAGCCCTCGGCGGGCTGACCGATGGCCGCACCGGACACCACCGCGGAGCAAGCGGCCGGGGCACGGACCACCGCCCCGGTGCTCCGGCTGGCCGGCCTCGGCTGGGGCGTCGGCGGGGCGACGATCGTCGAGGACGTCACCCTGAGCGTCCACGAGGGCGAGTTCCTCGCCTTCATCGGCCCCAACGGGGCGGGCAAGACCTCACTGTTCAACCTGATCAGCGGGCTGACCATGGCCACCTCGGGCACGATCGAGCTGGACGGCACGGACATGACGGGCCGCCCCGCGCACGCGCGGGCGAGGCGCGGCATCGGCCGCACGTTCCAGACGTCCAGCCTCTGGCCGGGGATGACCGTGGCCGACCATGTCCGGCTCGCCGCGCAGGCCGCCGGGGGCGGTTCGTACCGGCTGTGGCGGCGCGCCCGCCCGTACACCGCCGAGGTGGCCGGCGTACTGGAGCGCACCGGCCTCGGTCACCGGGCCGAGGTGCCGGCGTCCGAGCTGTCGCACGGCGAGAAGCGGAAGCTGGAGCTGGCGGTGCTGCTGGTGGGCGAGCCGCGGCTGATGCTGCTGGACGAGCCGATGGCCGGGGTCAGCGCCGAGGAGGTCCCCGCGCTGACCGAGCTCATCCGCACCCTGCACCGGGACGAGGGCCGCACCGTCCTGATGGTCGAGCACCACATGGACGTGCTGCTGGGTCTGGCCGACCGGCTCGCCGTGATGCACCACGGACGGCTGCTGGCGCTGGACACCCCCGACGCCGTGACCGCCGACCCGACCGTGCAACAGGCCTACCTCGGGGAGGGGTTGTGACGACAGGGACCCTGCTCGCCGTACGGGACCTGCGGGTCCTGATCGGCGGCCGGCACATCCTGCACGGCGTGGACCTGGACGTAGCCCGTCACGGGGTGACCGCGCTCCTCGGCCGCAACGGCGCCGGGAAGACGACGACCGTGCGCGGCGTCCTCGGCCTCGTCCCGCGCACCGGCAGCGTCCGGCTGGACGGCGAGGAGACCGTGTCGATGCCCACCCACACCGTGGTGCGGCTGGGCATCGGCTACGCCCCCGAGGACCGGGGGGTCTTCGCCGGGCTGACCGTGGCGGAGAACCTGCGCCTGGCCGAGCGGCGCGGCGCGGGCGAGCCCGACTATGTGCTCGTCCATGAACTCTTTCCCGAACTGAAGCGCCGGGAGCGGCAGTTGGCCGGGACGCTGTCCGGCGGGCAGCAGCAGATGGTGGCCATCGGGCGGACACTCCTGAACGGAAACCGGCTGATCATCGCCGATGAACCCACCAAGGGCCTGGCGCCCAAGGTGGTCACCGAGGTCGCCCGGGTGCTGGAGCGGGCCGCCGAGGCGGTGCCGGTACTCCTCGTGGAGCAGAACCTGGCCGTCGTGCGACGCCTGGCCGAGCACTGTGCGGTGCTCGCCGACGGCCGGACGGCCCATCAGGGGCCGGCCGCCGAGCTGCTGAGCGACGCGGAGGCGGCTCGCAGGCTGCTCGGTGTGGGCCACGGCCCGCTCACCGCACACACCGTGGAGGCGGATTCCTGATGTCCACCGTCGTCCTGCTCACCATGACCGGACTCGGTCTGGGAGCGCTCTACTTCCTCATCGCGTCGGGGCTCTCGCTGATCTTCGGCCTGATGGACGTGCTCAACTTCGCGCACGGCGCGCTGCTCTCCATCGGCGCGTACGGCACCTGGTGGGCGGCGTCCGGTCATCTGCCGGGCGCCGGACCGGGCGGAGCGGGTTTCGTCCTCGCGGTCCTGTTCGGTACGGCGGTGGGCACCGCCGCCGCCGTGCTGCTGGAACTCGCCGTCGTCCGTCCGCTCTACACCCGGCCGCGCGAGCAGGTGCTCGCCACGGTCGGGGTGGGGCTCGCCGTCCCCGCGCTGCTGTCGGGGGTCTGGGGCTCGGACGCCCGGACCTTCCCCGGGCCGAAGGCGCTGTCCGGCACCTTCGGCCTGTTCGGCGCGCAGGTCCCGGTCAACCGGCTGGTGCTGGTCGCGGCGGCGGTCGTCGTCCTCGTGGCACTGCGGCTCTTCCTCGGCCGCACCCGGCACGGTCTGGTGGTACGGGCCGGGGTCGAGGACCGGGCGATGGTCACCGCCCTCGGCATCGACGTACGGCGGGCGTTCACTCTCGTCTTCGCGATCGGCGGCTGCGCCGCCGCGCTCGGCGGGGCGCTGGGCGGGCTGTACTTCGGTTCGGTCGACCCCCGCCAGGGCACCTCGCTGCTGATCTTCGCGTTCGTCGTCGTGGTCACCGGAGGCATGGGCTCGGTGACCGGCGCCGCCGTGGCGTCCGTCGTCATCGGCCTGGTCCAGCAGTTCGCCAACTACTACACCGCAGCGGGTCTCGGCGACCTGGCCGTCGTCGTCCTGCTCGCCGCGCTGCTGCTTCTGCGTCCGCGCGGACTGACCGGGAGGCTCGCGTGAGCACCGCCACCGAGACACACGACCGCACCGGCGACCGGCACACGGCCGTGCCGGCCCCCGGGAACACCGCCCGGCTGCTGCGCCGCTGGTGGCCCGTCGGCGCGCTGCTGCTCCTCGTCGTCGCGCCGTACAGCGCACTGCCGCTGCCCGGTCTCCTGGATGGCCCCCTCGGCAGCCCGGGGAGTCTGCAACTCCTGGCCACCTGCCTGCTGTTCGGCGCGCTGGCGACCGGATACGACCTGCTGCTCGGCCGCACCGGGCTGCTCTCCTTCGGCCATGCGCTCTACTTCGCCGTGGGCAGTTACGCCACCAATGTGTTCCTGCTGGAGGCGGGCCTCCCGTTCGCCGTCTCCGCGCTGCTGGGGCTCTGCTCCGGGATCGTGCTCGCGCTGGTGCTGGGATCGGTGAGCCTGCGGGTCACCGGCATCGGCTTCTCCATGGTGACGCTGGCCTTCGCCCAGGCGGGCTCGATCCTGGTCTCGCGCAACCCCGGCGGCCTCACCGGCGGCGAGGAGGGGCGGGCCGCCCCCGCCGATCTGCTGCCGTCCGGGCTCGTGGGCATCGAACACACCGCGAACCTCTACTGGGTGGCGCTCGCCTACCTCGTCCTCACCCTCGCCGTCGTCCACTGGTCGGTCCGCTCCCCCACCGGCCGCGTCTGGGAGGGGATCAGGGAGAACGAGCGCCGGGTGGAGGTGCTGGGGCTGAAGCCGTACGGATTCAAGCTGACGGCCTTCGTCCTGGCGGGCGCGCTGGCCGCGCTGGGCGGACTCGTGCATCTGCTGCTCACCGGCGGCTCGACCCCGCAGACGACCACCTCCGACTTCACGCTGTCCCTGCTGGTGATGGTGGTGCTGGGCGGATCGGGCACCCGCTGGGGTCCGATGGTCGGCGGCATCCTCTACACCTGGGCCGACCACCGGCTCGGCGATCTGGCCGGGTCGGGCGCGGTCGCCGACCTGCCCGCGGTGCTACGGGTGCCGCTCTCCCAGCCGCTGTTCCTGCTGGGTGTGCTGTTCGTGGCCGTGGTACACCTGCTGCCCGGCGGGCTGGCCCGACTGCCGTCCCGGCTGGCCGCGGTGCGCGGCGGGCCCGCCGTCATCGAAACGCTCCCGGCCGTGCAGGCCCGGAAGGAGAACGGACGCCCGTGATTCCGTACGAAGAGATCCAGGTCCCCGTGACCGGGGGCGAGCTGACGGTACTGCGGTGGCCGGCCGGTGATCCGGGCGCGCCGGCCGTCATCGCCCTGCACGGCATCACGGCCAACGCGCTGTCCTGGGGCGCGGTGGCGAGGCGGCTGGCGGGCCGCGTCACCCTGATCGCCCCGGATCTGCGCGGCCGGGCCGGAAGTTCGGCCCTGCCGGGACCGTACGGGATCGCCGCGCACGCCGATGACGCCGCCGCCCTGGCCGAGGCGCTGGGCCTGGACCGGGTGGTGCTGGCGGGCCATTCGATGGGCGCCTTCGTGGCGGCGCTGGCCGCCGTACGGCATCCGGAACGGTTCGGGCCGCTGCTGCTGGTCGACGGTGGAATCGGCTTCCCCGCCCCCACGCATCTCTCCCCGGACGAACTGATGACCGCCGTGATCGGCCCGGCCATGGACCGGCTGTCGATGACCTTCCCCGACCGGGCCGCCTACCGCTCGTTCTGGCAGGCGCACCCCGCGTTCGCGGGTGCCTGGTCGGCCGAGGTGGACGCCTACATCCAGCGCGACCTGACCGGGGACGAACCCGCCATGCGCTCGACCTGCCGGATCGAGGCGGTACGCACCGACGGCATCGGCCTCTTCGACGAGGAGGTGCTGACGGCGGTACGGAAGCTGCCGGCCCCGGCGACGCTGCTGTGGGCGCAGCGGGGACTGATGGACGAGGAGCAGGGCCTGTACGACGAGACCCGTCTGGCGGCGGCCGGTCTCGGCGACACGGAGGTGACGCCGGTGCCGGTACGGGACGTCAACCACTACACGCTGCTGACGGGCGACACGGGCGCGGACGAGATCGCCCGCCGTCTGTCGGCGCTGACCGGGACCCCGGGCGTGTCCGACGTCACCGCCCCGCCCGGGACCTGAGCGCCCGCACGGACCCACCCGTGCGGGACCCGGCCCACCGGGCGGCATCGAGCCCGTCCGGTGGGGCCGGACATCGTTCCGGCCCGTCCGGCAGTCGAGGACGATCACGCCGAAAGCCACCCAGGGAGGCAGCTACCGATCCCGGCCGCCCGCCAGCCGATGCAGACGCAGGGCGAGTTGGATCTCCAGGGCCCGCCCCGGCTCGTTCCAGTCCCGCCCCAGCAGCACCTGCACCCGGTCCAGGCGCTGCACCACCGTATTGACGTGCACATGGAGTTCATCTTTGGCGCGGATGAGACTGCCACCGGAACCGAAATAGGCGCCGAGGGTCCGCACGAGCTGCGTGCCGCGCTGCGCGTCGTACTCCAGCAGCGGCCCCAGCGTCGCCGAGACGAACCCGTCGACGTCCTGGGTGTTGCCCAGCACCACGCCCAGGAAGCCGAGTTCCTCGACACACGCGCCCTCCCCGGTACGCCCCAGGACCCGCATGGCGCGCAGGCAGCGCGCGGCCTCCCCGTATGCGGAGGCCAGTTCGCGGGCGCCACGCGCCGGTCCGGTGGCGGCGACGGTGACGGGGGCCTGGATCAGCTGCCCGAGCTGGGCGGCGGCCGAGCGCGCCGCGTCACCGGCCGCCGGGGCGGGGTCGTCGCTCGCTATCAACAGCACCACGTGACCGGCGTGTTCGGCGCTCACCCCGTGGATGTCCCCGCCGAACAGATAGCGCATCGCGGCGGGGGCCAGCCGCTCCCTGGTTCCGCCCTCGGCCACCAGCAGCAGGTGCGGGCGGTCGAGGTCGACGCCGAGGCGCCGGCCGCGTTCGGCGAGTCCGGCCGGGTCGCGGTCCGGGTCGGTCAGCAGGTCGGTGATCAGCTCGCCGCGGACCCGGTTCTCGGTCTCGGCGACCGTGCGGCGCAGCAGCAGAAGGAGACCGGTGACCACCGAGGCCCGCTCGAACAGCCGCCGGTCGGAGTCATCGAGCTGTTCGCGCCGGTGCAGGACCAGACCGGCCAGGAGTTCCTGCCCCGCGAGGACGGCACAGATCCACCGGCCGTCGCGGTGCACGGCACGGGCTCCGGTACGGGACGCCTCGGCGGTCTCGGCCAGCCATCCGGCGTCCGTGCTGTCTGCGGCGAAGTCCGCGCCGTCGGGCCGGACCGCCGCCAGGAGCCGGCCGCCCGGGTCGTGAATGGTGAGCGGGGAGTCCAGCAGCCCCGCGACCGCCTCGGCGACGTCCTTGACGTCACGGCCGCGCAGGACCAGGTCGGTCAGCCGGTCGTGGGACTCCTCGGCCCGCCGCATGGCCGCCGAGTGGGCCCGGACGGCCGCGTTCGCCTCGGCCAGCTCGGCGTTCGCCCCGGCCAGCCCGTCCAGGGCGGCCCGGGTGTCGGCGAGAGCGCGGGCGGTGTCGATGGCGATGGCGGCGTGTGCGGCGAGGGAGCACAGCAGGGCGACCTCGTCGGGGCTGAAGACGCGGGGCGCGCGGTCGGCCGCGAAGAGGACGCCGATGACCTTTCCCGTACCGCCGCGGCTGGAGCCCAGGAGCAGCGGCACGCCCAGGATGGCGACGAGCCCCTCGTCCAGCACCCCGGCGTTGATGTTGCGGGTGTGGTGGAAGCGGTCGTCGGTGCGGTAGTCATGGGTCGCGTACGGGCTCGCGGTCTGCGCCACCAGACCGCCGAGCCCATGGCCGAGCTCCAGCCGCAGTCGCTGGAAGAGCACCGACACCGACCCGTCGGTGACCCGCATGTAGGTGTCCCCCGCCTCCTCGTCGGGGAGCGTGAGATACGCCGTGTCCGTGCCGAGCAGCATCCTGGCCCGGCGGACGATCGCCTTCAGCACCTCGTCCAGGTCCCGGGAGGCGGCGAGATCCCCCGCGGTGTCGAAGAGCGCGGTGAGCTGGAGCTCGCGGCGCCGGTGCTGCCGCAGGGCTCCCCTGATCCGCAGGGCGGTGGCGGTGGCCCGCTCCACCTCCGCCAGATCGCCCGCGGGCACGCCGGCGGCCCGCGCCTGCGAGGAGACGGCGCCCAGTGCCTCGGCGGGGGCGTCGTCGGCCAGCAGATCGAACAGGCGCCGCAGATGGGGCGCGGCGGAGGCGGACGGTTCAGACATGGGCGGCCAGCGTTCGTAGGGGGCGGGAGGTCAGTTGGCGGTCCAGCCGCCGTCCATGGAGAGCGAGGTGCCGGTGATGTGCCCGGTACGCGGTCCGCAGAGCCACAGCACGGCCTCGGCGACCTCGTCGGGTTCGATCAGCCGCTTGATCGCGCTGCGCTCCAGCATGATCCGGCCCACCACCTCCGCCTCGGAGATGCCGTGCGTACGGGCCTGGTCCGCGATCTGGTTCTCGACCAGGGGGGTGCGTACGTACCCGGGGTTCACGCAGTTGCTCGTCACCCCGTGTTCCGCCGCTTCGAGCGCGACCACCTTGCTGAGTCCCTCCAGTGCGTGCTTGGCCGTCACATAGGCCGACTTGTAGGGGCTGGCCCGCAGGCCGTGCACGGACGAGATGTTGACCACGCGCCCCCAGCCGCGTTCGTACATGCCCGGCAGGGTCCGGCGCAAGATGCGGAACGGGGCTTCCACCATGACGCGCTGGATCAGCGCGAAGCGGTCCGGCGGGAATTCATGCACGGGGGCGACATGCTGGAGCCCGGCGTTGTTGACCACGATGTCCGCGTCCGCGGGCAGTGTGTCCACCGCCTCGGGCACCGACAGATCGACCACCCACGCCGTCCCGCCGAGCGCCTCGGCCAGGTCCGCGGCGGCGCGGGCGGCCTTGTCCACCACATGGACATGGGCGCCCGCGGCGGCCAGGGCCTGTGCGCAGGCCCGCCCGATACCGCTCGCACCACCGGTCACCAGGGCGGTGCGCCCGGCGAGGGGCCGGTCTGCGGATGTCGGCGAGGAGCCGGTGGCGGGTGACGGGACGGTGAGCGGGGCGGTGTGCGCGCCCGGCCCGTGGTCCGGGCTCTGAGGAGTCTCCATGGTCGTCACCGTAAGGAGACCGAAGCCCACGTCACACGGGGTCGGTGCACACACCGGTGCACTCCGGCATGGTGGCGGCGTACATGGTGCGGGTCCGGCCGGTGGCTGTCAGTGGGCCGCGTCCAGCACCGCCCGCTGCTCCGCGGTCAGCTCCAGGTCCACCGCGGCCAGGCTCTCGTCCAGCTGTGCGACCGAGGAGGCCCCGACCAGCGGGACGAACGGGATGTCGCCGCCGATGAGCCAGGACAGGACCACCTGGTTGACGGTCGCCCCGGTCTCCTCGGCGACCGCCCGCAGCGCCGCCTGCCGCACGGGGGTGCCCGGGTGGTCGAAGTCCGGGCCCAGCGGCTTGTCCGCGCGCACGTAGGCCCCGGCCAGCAGCGGGGAGTAGGCCACCGGCACGAGCGAGGGCTCGTCCCGCAGATAGCTGAGCAGGTCCCCGCCCGCCACGCCCTCCTGGCCGTCCGGGGAGCGCAGGCCGGGCACGTCCGTGCGCCGCCGCAGATAGCTGTGGTGGTACTGGAGGACGTCGTACCCCGGCAGCCCGGCGCCCGCCGCGATCCTGCGGGCGCGTTCCACCTGCCACGCCCAGTGGTTGCTCACCCCGAGCAGGCCGACGGTACCGTCGGTGACCAGCTCCGCGAAGGCCTCGACGGTCTCCGTCATCGGCACGCTCCGGTCCTGGACGTGCGCGTAGAGCAGGTCCAGCCTGTCCACGCCGAGGTGCTCCCGGCTGCGCTCCGCGGACTCCCGTATCACCGGGGCCGAGAGCCCTTCGACGCCTTGGGAGAAGTCGGTGGCGGGGGCGTTCGGCCGGGCGCCGAGCTTGGTGGCGATGACGATCTCGTCCCCGACACCGCGGCTGCGGCGCCAGCGGCCGAGCAGCTGCTCGCTCTCCCCGCCCCGGGTGCCGTTGATCCAGAACGCGTAGTTGTCGGACGTGTCGATGAAGGTTCCGCCGGCCTCGGCGTACCGGTCGAGGATCGCGAACGATGTCGCCTCGTCGGTGCGTGTGCCCATCAGCATCGCGCCGAGGCTGAGCACACTCACCTCCCGGCGGGTGGCGGGGTCGGTGCCGATGGTGCGGTAGCGCATGCGGGTCCTTTCCCAACTGCCCGTACCTGTGCGGGCGTCGACGGGGAGTCTGCATGTTGGAGCGCGCTCCATGTCAACGGGCGCAAGGGCGTCGGCGCACACAGCCACGCGGGGGGAGTGTCCGCCGGGCCCATGGGCGCGGCGGACGGCGGCTCATAGCGTCCGCCCCGCACTCGCCCGCACCCGGACAAGCCCGCACTGTCCGAACCGCCCCACAGGGAGGCACCCGTGCGCCCATCGACCCTGCGACGCCTGCTCCGGCGCGTCGCGACCACGGCCGCCCTCGTCCTCGTCGCGGCGACGCCGAGCACCGTCGCAGCCGGACAGCCGCTACGCGCAGGTGACGGCGGGAAGGGCGCACACCACGGGCGGGTACGTGTACGCCAACGGCTCGGGCGAGAACATGGGTTGTACAACGTCTTCGTCACGCACACGCTGAAGGAGTCACCGGCGGGGTATTTCGTGGTCGCGGACAGCGGGTGCGCGGCCTCTTGAGCCGAGTGTGCGACCCAAGGGCTCACGGGGCAGGGACATCGTGCCCGTGCCGGGCGCTCCCGTCGACATGACATCGTTGTTCTCACTCACGACTTCCGGAACACGGATTGCACCCATTGTCTTCGCAGGCGGTTTCCTTTCGCGCCTATCAGGACTACCGACGATTACGTCCTTCGCTGTCGTTCGACGCCGGCGTCCACCCCGTTCGATCCCTCACGACGGGGGTCAAGCCGGCCCAGAAGCCCACACACTTCGCGAACTCCCGGCCGACTATCGGTACATCGGCATCGAAATCAGCAAACTCACCATTGAGGAGACCGTTTCACGGAGGAAGGCCGCGCGTTCCGGGGTCCGTGGCCTCCGGCATTCGGCTTGTTTTGCGTTTATTCACGTTCGCGTGCGCGGGGGTGCGTGACACCCTTGGGCGGTGCTGCTCACGGATCAGGAACACCGCATCGAATTGCGCCCGCTGCGCTATCAGTTCCCGGCGGTCATCGGCGACCGGTACGACGACAACTGGCTGGTCGTCGAAGGTGAGGTGACCACGCCCGAGGCCAGTTGGTCCTTCACCGACCCGTGCCTGCTGACCGGCGAGGCGCGTCAGATCTCGCCGTGGCTGCGCGCGGCCGGTGGGGAAACGCTGACGGGCACGCTGCCGGATCTCGCCTTCCTGGAGCCCGTTCTGTCCTTCAGCCACGCCGCGGGGGGCCACGGCGCCGGGGCAGTCCGCGTGCACCTCGGCTACGAGGCGTCGCCCGCGTGGCGGGACGGCGACAAGGGCCTGGACGAGTACGTCATCGAGATCAGGACCAGCACCGAGGACCTGCGCCGGGCCGCGGACGAATGGGACCGCCGCCTGGCCCCTTTCCCCTCCCGCTGATCCGGACGCACCCGCCCCTTTTCCGGGCCGGCTCGGAGGCCGTTTCCGGAAATGGCCCTCGTGCGATGTCGAGTTGGGCGCATTCGCCCGGCCGGCTCAGCCGTCGCGGCCTCCGCCGAACGGCCGGGGCGCCGCCGTGTGGTCATGGCCCGGCTCCGGCGGCTCCGGTCTCCCGGAACCGCCGGGCCGACGCCTACTCCTCCGGCGGGAAGACGGCCTCCCCCGAGCCGGTCAGCGTGATCGTGATCGCCTCGACCGGGCATCCCTCGGCCGCCGCGAGCACCTGCTCGTTGGCGTCGGACTCCGGGGCCGACGGACGGGACTGCCGGGCGGAATCCAGCGCGAATCCTTCCGGGGCGTGGTTCACGCACATTCCGGAACCGATGCAGACCCCGCGGTCGACCTCCACGGCCCAGCGGTCCCCCATCACGCCCCCTCGTATCCGGCCGGCAGATGAATCATCTTGTGCTCGAAGTACTCGGCGTATCCCTCAGGTCCGAACTCCCGTCCCAGACCGGAGTTCTTGTAGCCACCGAAGGGGCCGAGCATGTCGAGGCTGAAGGTGTTGACGCTGTACGTGCCCGTCCTGACCCGGCGGGCGATGTCGATGCCGCGCGCGGTGTCGGCGGTCCAGACGCTGCCGCTGAGGCCGTAGTCGGAGTCGTTGGCGATCCGTACGGCCTCGTCCTCGTCACCGTACGGCAGCAGGCAGATGACGGGACCGAAGATCTCCTCGCGGGCGACGCGCATGGAGTTGTCGACGTCGCCGAAGAGGGTCGGCTCCACGTACCAGCCCCGGTCCTGGGAGGCCGGACGGCCGCCGCCGGTGAGGATCTTGGCGCCCTCGTCCTGGCCGATCCTGATGTAGTCGAGCGACCGCTGCTGCTGGCGCCGCGCGACGAGGGGGCCGAGTTCGGTGGCGGGGTCGAGCGGGTCGCCGACCTGCAGCGCGCTCGCGGCGGCGGCGAACGCCTCGGCCGTCTCGTCGTAGCGGGAGCGCGGGACGAGGATGCGGGTCTGCGCCACGCACGCCTGGCCGTTGATCATCCAGGCGAAGGGAACGATCCCGGCGACGGCCGTCTCCAGATCGGCGTCCGGGAGGATCACGGCGGCGGACTTGCCGCCGAGCTCCAGTGTGACGCGGGTGAGGTTGCGGGAGGCGACCTCCATCACCCGCCGCCCGGCGGCCACGGACCCGGTGAACGACACCTTGTCGACGCCGGGGTGACCGACGAGGTACTCGCTGACCTCGCGGTCGGCGGGCAGGATCGACAGCACCCCCTCCGGCAGCCCGGCCCCGGCGGCGATGTCGGCCAGGATGTAGGCGTCCAGCGGGGATTCGGGCGAGACCTTGAGCACGGCGGAGCAGCCGGCCAGCAGCGCGGGCGCGAGCTTCGCGGCGGCGGTGAACTGCGGAACGTTCCACGGCACCACGGCCGCGACCACCCCGACCGGCTCCCTGCGCACCAGCAGCGGCCCGAGAGCCCCGTCCCGGCGCTCCTCGTACGGGAAGGAGCGGGCGACGGTGATCGCCGCGTCCCACACCATCATCGCGGCGAGCGCCTGCACCATGACGCTCGACGTGTACGGGGTGCCGTTCTGCGAGCTGATGACCCGGGCGATCTCCTCGTACCGCACGGCGAACGCGTCCTTGATCCGGGTGATCACCGCGATCCGCTCGTCCAGGGTCATCCGCGGCCAGGGCCCCTCGTCGAACGCCCGCCGGGCGGCGGCGACGGCCCGGTCCACATCCCCCTCGCAGGCGTGCGGCACCCGGCCGATGACCTGTTCGGTGTGGGGCGATACGACCTCGATGACATCCCGGCCCAGCGGATCGACCAACTCCCCGCCGATGAAAAGTTTTCCGTGTTCGACAAGCTCGGTCATGGCTGCTGCCTCCCGCGACCCGGCACGTTACCTGACTCTGTGTCAGAACTGATACCAGTTCCAGTTCCAGGAGTCCACGGCTTGGACAGCGCGCACGGCCGGACGGCCGCCGTCGCGCCGCCGGGGCTTTCGCGGCACGCCCGTCGCTTCCACGGCGTGCCGCGCGGGTAGGGACGAGGACGACCAGGTCCCTCACACACCAGTTCCAGAAGTTCCGAATTCCACCGGCTCAGAAAGGGAAACGCGTGCACACCCCGTCCCGCACCGAACCGAATCACCCATCCACGCTCAGGCCGAGCACCTCCGAACACCCCCTCGTGGGCGCCTGGTTGCTGAGCACCGTCGCCATCATGGACGCCTCCGGCCACACGCTCGAACACCCCCTCGGGCAGAGTCCGACAGGACTGATCACCTACACCGCCGACGGCCACATGTCGGTGAGCATGCTGAACCCGGAGCCCGAGCCCGCCCCGGAGGAGGGAACGGCCGGACCGATCGACACCGCGACGCTGTTCAGGACTTCTCCGTACCTGGGGTACGCGGGCACCTACGAGGTGACGGGCGACCTGGTCGTCCACCATCTGCAGATGGCGTCCTTGCGCCCGTGGGTCGGCACCACGCAGGAGCGCCGGTGGCGGGTGGAGGGGGACCGATTAACTCTGGTCCCCCCGACCGAGGGAACCGGCGACGGCGCGCGCACCCCGCAGCTCGTGTGGCACCGGCCGGCCGCGGACGCCGCCTGAGCGACGAGTGATCCGGGGTCACCGGCCGTCCGGCCGGTGACCCCGGATCCACCGCCCGGCGCGGGGCTCCGGCTGTCCGGACCACCCCGCGCCGACGCGGGAGCCGCGGCCCGCACGGCGCACGACGCACGCGGGCCACGGGCGGAAACAAGGGGCGGCCCGCGCCCGGTACCCACCGGCGCGGCCGTCCCGCGAGCCGGCGGCGGCCGTCCCGCGGTCTCGTGCGCGCCGAACTCCCCGGGTGCGCCGGGCAGATGGGTGTACGGACAGATGGTCGACCAGGGCTACTACTGAAACAAGTTCTCGTTACAGTGGGCGCGGTGCGCCGCACGGCCGTACGTCCGGTGCGCCGACCAGGCCTCGACGAGAGATGGGGAGCCCATGACGCAGGTGACCGACCATGGCGGGGGCGTGCACAGCATCAAGGTCCCCATCCCGGACAATCCGCTCGGCCACACCCTCGTCCATGTCCTCGACACCGATCGCGGGCCGGTCCTGATCGACACGGGCTGGGACGATCCGGAGGCGTGGGACACCCTCACCGCCGGGCTCGACGCGATCGGTACGGGCATCGGCGACATCCACGGGGTGGTCATCACCCACCACCACCCCGACCACCACGGCCTCTCCGGTCAGGTGCGCGAGGCGTCCGGGGCCTGGATCGCCATGCACGCGGCGGACGCCGCGATCGTGCGCCGCACCCGTGAGGCCCGGCCCGGCACCTGGCTGTCGTACCTCCTGACGAAGCTCACCGCCGTCGGTGCGCCCCAGGAGCATCTCGCACCGCTGCGGGCCGCGGTCGAGGACGGCCGGATGCGCACCCTGCCGGGGCTGCGGTCCGCGCTCCCGGACCGGGAGATCGTTCCGGGCGAGCTCCTCGGCCTGGCGGGCCGCGAACTGCGGGCGATCTGGACTCCGGGACACACGCCCGGTCATGTCTGTCTGCATCTGGAGGAGGAGCATCCGGGGAATCTGCCGGGCCGGGGACGGCTGTTCTCGGGAGATCATCTGCTGCCGGGGATCAGCCCGCACATCGGGCTGTACGAGGACCCGGACGCCGCGCCGGGCACCGCCCCTTCCGCCGGGGGAGACCCCATCGGTGACTACCTCGGCTCGCTGGAGCACATCGGCCGGCTCGGCGTGGCGGAGGTGCTGCCCGCCCATCAGTACGCGTTCACGGACGCCGCGGGGCGGGTACGGGAGCTCCTGGACCATCACGAGGAACGCCTCACCGGACTGCTCAAGCTGCTGGCCACGCCGCTCACGCCGTGGGAGCTGGCCGAGCGGATGGAGTGGAACCGGCCGTGGGAGCAGATCGCGCACGGTTCGCGGAACATCGCCGTCTCGGAGGCCGAGGCGCATCTGCGGCGCCTGGTCAGGCTGGGGCGCGCGGAGGCGGTGGCGGGGAGCAAGCCGGTGACGTACATCGCGGTGTGAAGGGCGCGGCCGTCGCGGTGCGAAGGGCGCGGCAGGCCGCCGGGCAGCGGGCCGCCGGGCAGGGGGCTCGTTCGCCCTCTCCCCGGCACCCCGGCTCCCGCACGGGCCCGGTTCGCATACGGGCCCGGCTTCCGGCGAACGCGGTGAAGCCGTCGCCCGCCGGGACCCTCGGGGCCGCGACGAGCCGACGCGCCCGTCCCGTCCGGAACGAGCCCCAGGGACGGCCCCGGAACCCGTCCGGCCCCGCCCGGTAGAGTGTGCGGGTCGTCATCATGCCCGTTCAGGGGGAAGCCGGTGCGAATCCGGCGCTGACCACGCAACCGTGAACCGTCGTCGCAGACGGTGAGCCGGAATGCCCTGTCCGCGGTCGTGACCGGCTCACGACCACCGGAACCCCGGTGGTCGGCACCGTCGAGGTATACGGAGCCGGAGCCTGGTGCCTGAGCGTGCCTGTGCCCGGTTCCCCACAGGAGAGGCACCGCCCACCATGACCGTACGCCGCAGCGCGGCAACGCTCGCCGCCACCGCCGCCGTGCTCTGTGCGGCCGCTGCCCCGGTCGCGGTGGCGGCGCCGTCCCCCTCCCCCTCGCCGTCCCTCGCCCTGCCGTCCGGGCTGTACGGCACGAAGGACCCGACGTACGACGGTGTCTGGCGGCAGTCGCTGGCCTTTCTCGCCCAGCGTCTGGAGGGCGTCACGCCCGCCACGAAGTCCGTGGACTGGCTGATCGCCCAGCAGTGCGGCAACGGCGCCTACGCCGCGTACCGGCCCGACGTCTCCCAGCCCTGCACCGAGAAGACCGTGCTGGACACCAACGCCACCGCGGCCGCCGTCCAGGCGTTCGTCGAGGTGGGCGGGCACCGCGACACCGTGAACAACTCGGTCCGCTGGCTGAAGTCCGTACAGAACGAGGACGGCGGCTGGGGCTACACCGCCGGCGCGCCCAGCGACGCCAACTCCACCTCGCTGGTGATCGGCGCCCTCGCCCGGCAGGGCCAGCGGCTCGCGGACATCACCACCCCGGGCGGCAAGACCCCCTACTCCCCGCTGCTCGCGCTCGCGATCCCGTGCGGCGGCAAGGACGGCGGCGCCTTCGCCTACCAGCCCGACAAGGCCGGCAAGCTCGCCGCCAACGCGGACGCCACCGCCGCCGCCGTGCTCGGCGCGATGGGCAAGGCCCTGGCCGTCGGGAACAACGCCGCGGTCAAGGGGACCAGCTGCCACCCGGGGTCCGGTCTCACGCCCGAGCAGGCCGCCCAGAACGGCGCCCACTACCTCGCGAACACCCTCGCCACGAGCGGCCACCTCGACCTGGCCCCGATGCCCGGCGCCACCGACACCACCCCGCAGCCCGACTTCGGCAACACCGCGGACGCGGTCGTCGCCCTGTCCGCCGCGGGCCACCAGGACAAGGCCGCCAAAGCCATGGCCTGGCTGAAGAAGAACTCCGGCCCCTGGGCCGAGCAGAACGGCCCCGCCGCCTACGCGCAGCTGGTCCTGGCCGCGCACGCGACCGGCGCCGACGCCCGCGACTTCAACGGCGTCGACCTGGTCGACCGGCTGAACGCGACCGGTCCCGCGCCCGCGGCCGTCACGACGCCCGACCCGTCGGCCGACACCGGGTACGAGGCCACGGAGAAGGACCAGGTGCACAGCGGCGACGACGTGATCGGTGGCGTGTGGTGGTTCATCGGCATCGGCCTCGTCGTCGCCGCGGCCGCGGCCTTCCTGATCAGCGGCCGGCGCAAGAACCGGCAGCTGTGAGGCGCGCGGGAAGGGCCACCGCGCTGCTGGTGGCCCTGGGCGCCGTCCTGGCCGTGCTCGGCGCGGGGACGGCCCAGGCGGCCGGGTACCGGTACTGGTCGTTCTGGGAGGGCTCCGGCACCGGCTGGACGTACGCCACCCAGGGCCCGTCCCTGGTCCGGCCCGACGACGGCACGGTGCAGGGCTTCCGGTTCTCGGTGAGCGAGGACTCCCAGGACTCGGCGAAGCCGCGCCGCTCCCCCGACTTCGCGAAGATCTGCGCGGACACCCCGGCCGAGGCCGGCACCAAGCGGATCGCGCTGGTCATCGACCCGGGCACGGCGGCGGACGCCCCGGCCGGCGAGACGCCGCCCGCGCCGCGCACCGCGTGCGCGCGGGTCGCCCCGGACGCGAGCACCGCCGAGGCACTCGCCTCGGTGGCCAAACCGCTGCGGTACAGCAGCGACGCGTTGCTCTGTGCCATCTCCGGCTATCCGGGCTCGGGCTGTGGGGAACAGGTCGCGGGCGACGGGCACGCGAAGCCCTCCGCTGCGGCGTCCCCGGGCGCCTCCGCCCCCGCTGCCGCCTCCGCCGGTTCGGGCGGCTCCGGTGGCGGGCCGTCCGCCGGGGTGCTCGTCGGCGTCGGCGCCGTTCTCGTCCTCGGCATCGCCGCAGTCGTGCAGGCCCGCCGCCGCCGCGGATGACCGCCCCGACCAGCGGCCGGGTGACCGGCGCCACCGGCACCGTCCGGCCGCGCCGGCCGCTGCGCGCCCCCGGGACGACCCGGAGCAACGCCCTGCCCGCCGGGGCCTGGTGGCTGTGGGCGCTCGGTCTCGCCACCGCCGCGTCCCGGACCACCAATCCGCTGCTGCTCGGGCTGCTGGTGGGGGTCGCGGGCTATGTGGTCGCGGCCCGCCGCACGGACGCGCCGTGGGCCCGTTCGTACGGGGCGTTCATCAAGATCGGGCTGTTCGTCGTCGGTGTGCGGCTGGTCTTCTCCGTCTTTCTCGGTTCGCCGATCCCCGGGACGCATCCGCTGTTCACGCTCCCCGAGGTGCCGCTGCCCGACTGGGCGAAGGGCGTCAGGATCGGTGGCCGGGTCACCGCCGAGCAGCTGGTCTTCGCGCTGTACGACGGGGCGAAGCTGGCCACCCTGCTGATCTGCGTCGGCGCCGCGAACTCGCTCGCCAACCCGACCCGGCTGCTGAAGTCGCTGCCGGGTGCGCTGTACGAGGCGGGGGTCGCCGTCGTCGTCGCGATGACGTTCGCGCCGAACATGGTCGCCGATGTGGTGCGGCTGCGCACCGCGCGGCGGCTGCGGGGCCGTCCGACCGGCGGTATCAAGGCGGTGCTCCAGATCGGACTGCCGGTCCTGGAGGGCGCGTTGGAGCGGTCGGTCGCGGTGGCGGCCTCGATGGACGCGCGCGGATACGGGCGCACGGCCCAGGTCCCGCCCGCCGTCCGGCACACCACGAACGTCCTCACGCTCGGCGGGCTGCTCGGGGTGTGCGCGGGCACGTACGGGCTGCTGGCAGCGCAGGGCGCGGTGTACGGACTGCCGCTGCTGATCGCCGGGCTGGTCGCCGCGATGGCCGGGCTGCGGCTCGGCGGGGCCCGCTCGGTCCGTACCCGGTACCGGCCCGACCGGTGGGGCGGGCGGGCCTGGCTGGTGGCGGGTTCGGGGGTCGCCGTGGCCGTGGCGATGATCTGGGCGGGCGGCGTCGACGCGGCGGCGCTGCGGCCGGGCGTCGTACCGCTGGCCGCGCCGGTGCTTCCGCTGTGGCCCGCGGCGGCGGTGCTGATCGGGCTGCTGCCCGCGGTGGTGGCGCCCGTGCCGCCCCCGATGGGTGCCCCGCATTCCAAGGAGAGCCAGTGATCCGGTTCGAGCATGTCTCGGTGCAGTACGAGGGGACGGAGCGCCCCACCCTGTCCGGGGTCGATCTGACCGTCCCGGAGGGCGAGTTGGTGCTGCTCGTCGGCCCGTCCGGGGTCGGCAAGTCGACGCTGCTGGGCGCCGTGTCCGGTCTGGTGCCGCACTTCACCGGCGGCACGCTGAGCGGCCGGGTCACGGTCGACGGGCGCGACACCCGTACCCACAAACCGCGCGAACTCGCCGATCTGGTCGGCACGGTGGGCCAGGACCCGCTCTCCCACTTCGTCACCGACACGGTCGAGGACGAGCTGGCGTACGGGATGGAGTCGCTGGGCCTGGCCCCCGACGTGATGCGGCGGCGCGTCGAGGAGACCCTCGACCTGCTGGGGCTGGCCGGGCTGCGCGACCGGCCGATCGCCACGCTCTCCGGCGGCCAGCAGCAGCGGGTCGCGATCGGCTCGGTGCTCACCCCGCACCCGAAGGTCCTGGTCCTCGACGAGCCGACGTCCGCCCTGGACCCGGCGGCGGCCGAGGAGGTCCTCGCCGTGCTCCAGCGGCTGGTGCACGACCTCGGTACGACGGTCCTGATGGCGGAGCACCGGCTGGAGCGGGTGGTGCAGTACGCGGACCAGGTCGTCCTGCTGCCGTCACCGGGCGCGGCGCCGGTCATGGGCGCGCCCGCGGACATCATGGCCGTCTCCCCCGTCCACCCGCCGGTCGTCGCGCTGGGCCGGCTGGCGGGGTGGGAGCCGCTGCCGCTCTCGGTCCGTGATGCCCGGCGCCGCGCGGCCGGTCTGCGTGAGCGGCTGGCGTCGGCACGACCGCCCGCCGCACCGTCCGGATCGGCCGGGGCCGCGGTGGCCCCGCTGCCCGCTCTTCCCGCACCCGCGCGACGCGGCGCCCTCGCCCGGCTGCTGGGCCGCGGCGCCCGGACCACCGCCACCGCTCCCGGTCCCGTGGGCGACGCCCCGGCCCGGATCGAACGGCTCGGCGTACGGCGCGGGCGCGTCGAGGCGCTGCGCGGGGTGACACTCGCCGTCGCCCCCGGCGAGACGGTCGCCCTGATGGGCCGCAACGGTGCGGGCAAATCCACCCTGCTGGCCACGCTCGTCGGCATGGTCGAGCCCACCACGGGCACCGTCCTCGTCGGCGGCCGGACCCCGCACCGCACGCAGCCGCGCGAGATGGTGCGCCGGGTCGGGCTCGTACCGCAGGAGCCGCGCGATCTGCTGTACGCGGACACGGTCGCCGCCGAGTGCGCCGCGGCCGATGCCGACGCGGGCGCCGCGGCGGGCAGCTGCCGGGCCCTGGTCTCCGAGCTGCTGCCCGGTGTGCCGGACGGCACCCACCCCCGTGATCTCTCCGAGGGCCAGCGGCTCGCGCTCGCCCTGGCCGTCGTGCTCACCGCGAGGCCCCCGTTGCTGCTGCTGGACGAGCCGACCCGTGGCCTGGACTACGCGGCGAAGGCCCGGTTGGTCGCGGTTCTGCGCGCTCTCGCGGCCGAGGGCCACGCGATCGTCCTGGCCACGCACGATGTGGAGCTCGCCGCCGAGCTCGCGCACCGGGTGGTGATACTCGCCGACGGGGAGATCGTCGCGGACGGGGAGACCCGGCAGGTGGTGGTCTCCTCCCCGGCGTTCGCCCCGCAGACCGCGAAGATCCTCGCGCCGCAGGGATGGCTGACCGTGGCCCAGGTGCGCGGAGCGCTGGGAGCCACGTCATGAACGGAGGAACCCGGAACAGGCGCGGGGCACGGCCGGTGCCTCTCGGGCCGCGCGCGATCGCCGCGCTCGTTCTCATCAGCGCGATCGGCGTGGTCGCGTTCGGCTGGCCGCTGCTGGCCGGCGCGGACTCCGGTCCGGCGCACTCCCAGGACGCGCCGTGGCTGTTCGCCGCGCTGCTTCCGCTGCTGGTCGGCGTGGTCGTCGCGATGATCGCGGACTCCGGTCTCGACGCGAAGGCGGTGGCGATGCTGGGGGTGCTGGCGGCGGTCGGCGCCGCGCTGCGTCCACTGGGCGCGGGCACGGCGGGTCTGGAACCCATGTTCTTCCTGATGGTGCTGAGCGGCCGGGTGCTCGGGCCCGGCTTCGGCTTCGTGCTCGGCTCGGTGACGATGTTCGCGTCCGCGCTGCTCACCGGTGGAGTGGGTCCGTGGATGCCGTTCCAGATGCTGTCGATGAGCTGGTTCACGATGGGCGCGGGCCTGCTGCCGGGCCCGGACCGCCTGCGCGGGCGGGCGGAACTCCTGATGCTCGCGGCCTACGGGTTCGTGGCGGCGTTCGCCTACGGCACGGTGATGAACCTGTACGGCTGGACGATCGTGCCCGGTCTCGGTTCCGGGATCTCGTTCCACGCGGGTGATCCGCCGACGGACAACCTGGTCCGCTTCCTCGCGTACTGCGCGGCCACTTCGCTCGGCTGGGACCTGGGCCGGGCCGTACTCACCGCGGTACTGACCCTCACCGTCGGCGCGACGCTGCTGAAGGCGTTGCGCCGGGCCACCCGCCGGGCCGCCTTCGAGGCCCGGGTCACATTCGACGCCTCCGGTGAGTGAGGACTCCCACAGGGCGTTGGTCCTCCACGATGCCGGGTAGTAGCCGCGCCGCCGCGGTGGACACCACCCCGCATCCTCTCCGACCTGCCCCGGGGCCCTTCGGGGTGGTCCGGATGGTGCGGGCCGTTCGACTCCGGGTGCGAGACGGGTTCGTATCAGAGGTCGTTGCCACGGCCGAAAGCCGCCGCTAACACTGGATCACGTCGCCGAGCACCGCTTGGTCCCTCCCGAACGGACCGCGGTCGACGAAGACCGGTCCACCGCACGGCCGCACGATCCGGACCGGTCCGCGACTCCCCCCGTACCCGACGTCAGGACTCCTGTGTCGTTCACCCGTGCCATCCTCGCCCTGCCCCGCACCGCCCGCCGCAAGTCCGCCGTCGCCGGCACCGCCGTACTCCTCGGCGCCACCGGTCTGGTCCTCGGCGTCACCCCGGCCATGGCCGCGCCGGCCACCGCGCCGACGGCCCTCGCGGCAGGCGCGCGGGACTCGGCCAAGTCGATGATCGGCGACGCCGCGCAGTTCCAGTGCTTCAGCAACATCGTCCAGCGCGAGAGCGGCTGGAACCCGAGCGCGACCAACGCCTCGTCCGGCGCGTACGGCCTCGTGCAGGCCCTGCCCGGTTCGAAGATGGCCTCCGCGGGCGCCGACTGGAGGACCAACCCCACGACCCAGATCAAGTGGGGCATGGACTACATGAAGTCCCGTTACGGCAGCCCGTGCGCCGCCTGGTCGTTCTGGCAGGCCAACCACTGGTACTGAGCCGGCACCTCCTGAGCCCGTCCGAAGGCCCCGACCACCGGTCGGGGCCTTCGCCACGCCGCAAAACTCTTCGAGACTTGACAAATGTTCAAGTTCATATAACTTGGCGAGCTTAATTACTCGTTGGTCCATCTAGGCGCATTTTGCTCGGCCGTCCGTTCCCGATGGCCGCCGGAGCGTTGTCACCTACGTGGAACCTCGTGAATTCTGGGATCGGAACACCGTCCTGGCGGAAGCTTTCTGTGCCAGCGACGAACGCATGCGTCAGGCACAGGCGTTGCTGGACGAGGCGCAGGCCGCGCGCAGCAGGACACTCGCGGCATTCGCCGTCACGGTCGGCGACGACGGCTCGATCGCGGACTTGATGGGCCTCAACGAACGCGAGGTGCGATTAGCACGTCGCACGGTAGGCCGCACCGACGCGCGCTCCCTCGCCGAGGAACTCCTGAGGCGGCCCCCGCAGGCGGCGCCGGAGCCGGTGGACGATCCCCCCGCCGTGCCCGAGATCCCGTTGCCGCACCCGCGTGAGGAGATGGTCGTCCCACCGCCGGACATGGCACCGCCCGCCCCCGTCCCTGCCACGGCAGCGCCCGTCGAGGTGGAGAACACGGTGTTCTGGTCGCCCAGCATGGACTCCGTGCTGCTGTGGAGCTGGGAGTCCGGCCTCGACCTGCAGACGGTCGCCGCCGAACTCGGCCTGGAGGTAAGGGCGCTGCTGATGCGTGTACAGGAGCTCGCCAACGACGGGCTGATCACGCTCGCGACCCCGGTCGCCGAGGTGAGCCGGTCCGGGCGGCACCGCCGCCACCACGAAGAGGCGTACGCCGCTCTGTTCAGCCCCACGGCCACCTTCCCCACCCACGTGCCGTACTGAGCGGGCGCGTCCCCCCGTCACCCCCACGGCGTGGAGCCGGCCGGGACCCCGGCCGGCTCCGCCCACCCCACCGGTACCGGCTTCAGTGCCGCGCGGCGACCGTGTCGAACCAGCGCACGATCTGGGGCCCCGACTTCATGTACGTGGTGTTGTGGTCGGTCGTCCCCTGGTCGACCACCCGGGCCTTCACACCGCGCTCCGCCAGGTCGGCCGCGCAGTTGCGGGCGTTGGCGATCGGCACATCGGTGTCGCCCGACGAGGAGTACAGGCGCACGGGCACGTCCGGCTTCCAGGCGCAGTTGCCGTCCTGGGCGCGCACCGCGGCCAGCAGGGCACCGGTGGGGTGCTGGACCTGCTGGTAGTAGTCGTCGGTGAGCAGCTCCTTCAGAGTGCCGGGCAGCGCCGGGATGATCTGCTCCTCGACGTGGTTGGTGTCGAACAGGTCGTCGACGATTCCCGCGTACGGTTCCCGGAACGCTTCGGACGGGTCCTTGTAGAGCGGGTGGAGCCTGTTCTGCGCGGTGAGGAAGTACGTCATGTAGAAGATGCCGCTGATGTCGTTGACCCGGCCGTCGAACAGGGCCGGCATCTCGGCGTGCTCGATGTCGTACGGCCCCGAGACGGGGGCGAGGGCGCGGAGCCTGAAGTGCCGGTCGGCTCCGTTGTCGAGGGCTCTGCCCAGGGCCATCGCGACCTGGCCTCCCTGGGAGAAGCCGCTCGCGTACACATCGCCGGTGAGCGGGCGGTTCAGCCGCTGTGCGGCGGTGCGGGAGGCCCGCAGCATGTCGACGGAGGCGGTGACGGCGGACTTGGTGTCCATGTACGGGTGGCGGCCCGGCCCCTTGCCGAGGCCGAGGTAGTCGGGGGCGGCGACGGCTCGGCCCGCCGAGGCGTGGAGATAAGGGGCGAAGCGGCCGAAGTCCTCGCTGACGGAGGGCGCGTAGTCGCGGTGAGCCATCGTGCCGTGGGTGTCGGAGACCAGGTCCAGTCGGTGCGGGCCGCCCTTGGGGAGGACGAAGAGACCGGTGGCGGTGGTGGGGGTGCCCTGCGGGGTGACGGTTCGGTAGGTGAGGCGGTAGGCCCGCAGGCCGTGACGGACGGTGTCGGTCGCCATCCCCCCGGAGGCGAGGAAACGGGCGACGTCGGCGCGGCCGAGGTCGGCCACGGGGGTGAGGGACAGGAGGTCCCCCCTGTCGCGCGCCGTGACCGTGTGGGAGGACTCGGCTGCGCCGACGGGCTGCTGGGCGACGGCGGGTGCGGTACCGAGTGCGGCCAGGACCACCACGGTGGCGGCGGCCAGTCCACGGCGGGCGGTGCGGCGGCGCTTGTTCCAAGTCGGCTGGTTCGTGGTGCTGTTGTTCTCCATGCCCATGACGCTATGCAGCCGCGCGCGGCACGGGTATCGGCCTGGGCCCCCGACCGGAGGTACACCTGACGACACCCCGGCCAGGGGTCTTCCCCATCGGTGCGGTGTCAAAGCCGCCGAATCCTGCCCATCGGCTCGGCATCGGAGCGGCTGAGCGCTTCGCGCGGGTCCGGCATCACAGCCGCCGAATCCTGCCCATCGGCTCGACATCGGAGCGGCTGAACGCTTCGTGCCGGTCCGGCATCACAGCCGCCGAGACCTGCCCGTCGGCTCGGCGTCAGAGCCGCTGGATGATGGTGCCCGTCGCCAGCGCACCGCCCGCGCACATCGTGATCAGCGCGAACTCCTTGTCCCTGCGCTCCAGTTCGTGCAGCGCCGTGGTGATCAGCCGGGCGCCGGTGGCGCCCACCGGGTGGCCGAGCGCGATGGCCCCGCCGTTGACATTGACCTTTTCGAGGTCCTGCTCGAAGACCTGGGCCCAGCTCAACACCACCGAGGAGAAAGCCTCGTTGATCTCGACGATGTCGATGTCCTTGAGCGACATCCCGGCCTTGCCGAGCACCGCGCGGGTCGCGTCGATCGGTCCGTCGAGGTGGAAGCGCGGGTCGGAGCCGACGAGCGCCTGGGCGACGATCCGGGCGCGCGGCCTGAGCTTGAGCGCGCGCGCCATCCGCTTGGACGCCCACATGATGGCGCAGGCGCCGTCGGATATCTGGGAGGAGTTGCCCGCGGTGTGGATCGCGGTGGGCATGACCGGCTTGAGCCGGGCGAGGCCCTCCATCGTGGTGTCCCGCAGCCCCTCGTCCCGGTCGACCAGACGCCACATGCCCTCTCCCGCCGCCTGCTCCTCCTCGGTGGTCGGCACCTGGACCGCGTACGTCTCCCGTTTGAACCGCTCCTCGGCCCAGGCGGCGGCCGCGCGCTCCTGCGAGATCAGCCCGAGCGAGTCGACGTTCTCCCGGGTCAGACCACGGTTGCGGGCGATGCGCTCGGCGGCCTCGAACTGATTGGGCAGGTCGACGTTCCACTCATCGGGCCAGGGCTTTCCCGGTCCGTGCTTGGAGCCGCTGCCCAGCGGCACGCGCGACATGGCCTCGACACCACAGCTGATGCCGATGTCGATCACTCCGGCCGCGACCATGTTGGCGACCATGTGCGAGGCCTGCTGCGAGGAGCCGCACTGGCAGTCCACGGTGGTGGCGGCGGTCTCGTACGGAAGGCCCACGGTGAGCCAGGCGTTGCGGGCCGGGTTCATGGACTGTTCGCCGGCGTGGGTGACCGTACCGCCGACGATCTGTTCGACGCAGTCGGCGTGGATGCCGGTGCGACCGAGGAGTTCCCGGTAGGTCTCGCCCAGCAGATAGGCGGGATGCAGATTGGCGAGCGCGCCTCCGCGCTTGCCGATGGGGGTGCGTACGGCTTCGACGATGACGGGTTCCGCGGCCATGAGCTCGTCCTCTCCTCGCCCTTCCGCAGGGGCGTCCCGGCGCCCGCGGAGGGAACTAGTACGCGTTCTAGTTCTTCGAGCAGTCTTATGAGCCTTACCCCGGGTACGCAAGGGTCTTGCACGCACCTTGCGCCCGCTTCATGCCCGCCTCACCTACCCTTCGCGCAACAGATCGGGCCATCCCTCTTGCCAGTTGTAGAACTCGTTACTACGTTTCGGGCAACTTCTGATGGGTCGTCAGACATCTTTCGGACGGCTCTCGGACCGACCTGGAGTTGCCGATGCCCTGCCCCCATCTGCCCGAAGGGTTCGACTTCACCGACCCCGACCTGCTCCAAGCCCGCATTCCGCACCCGGAGTTCGCACAGATGCGGCAGACCGCACCGGTCTGGTGGTGCACCCAGCCGGCCGGTATCTCCGGTTTCGACGACGAGGGCTACTGGGTCGTCACCCGGCACGCGGACGTCAAGTACGTCTCCACCCACCCCGAACTGTTCTCCTCGCACACCAACACGGCGGTCATCCGCTTCAACGAGTCGATCAGCCGCGACCAGATCGACGTCCAGAAGCTGATCATGCTGAACATGGACCCGCCCGAGCACACCCGGGTCCGCCAGATCGTCCAGCGGGGCTTCACACCCCGGGCGATCCGCTCCCTGGAACAGGCCCTCCGCAGCCGCGCCCGATCGATCGTCGAGACGGCACTGGCCTCCGCCGACGAGGACGGTTCGTTCGACTTCGTCACCAACATCGCCGTCGAACTGCCGCTCCAGGCCATCGCCGAGCTCATCGGCGTACCACAGGAGGACCGGTCCAAGATCTTCGACTGGTCCAACAAGATGGCCGCGTACGACGATCCCGAGTACGCGATCACCGAGGAGGTCGGCACCGAGGCGGCCATGGAGATCGTCTCGTACTCGATGAACCTGGCGGCCTCCCGCAAGGAATGCCCGGCCAAGGACATCGTCTCCCAGCTGGTCGCCGCGGAGGGACAGGGGAATCTCTCCTCCGACGAGTTCGGCTTCTTCGTCATCCTGCTCGCCGTCGCCGGGAACGAGACCACCCGTAACGCCATCAGCCACGGCATGCACGCCTTCCTCACCCACCCCGATCAGTGGGAGCTGTACAAGCGCGAGCGGCCGGAGACCACCGCCGAGGAGATCGTCCGCTGGGCCACTCCCGTGGTCTCCTTCCAGCGGACCGCCACCCAGGACCTCGAACTGGGCGGGCAGCAGATCAAGAAGGGCGACAGGGTCGGGCTGTTCTACTCCTCGGCCAACAACGACCCCGAGGTCTTCGAGACCCCGGAGGCCTTCGACATCTCCCGCGATCCCAACCCCCACCTCGGCTTCGGCGGCGGCGGTCCGCACTTCTGTCTCGGCAAGTCCCTCGCGGTGATGGAGATCAACCTGATCTTCAACGCGATCGCTGACGTACTGCCGGACCTGCGGCTGGTCGGCGACCCGCGGCGGCTGCGCTCGGCCTGGCTCAACGGGATCAAGCAGCTCCAGGTCAGCACCGCCGCGCGCGGTGCGGGCGTCCGCACCGCCGGGGGCTGACGGCCTCCGCCGGCTTCGGACGGCGGAGGCCACCTCCCTCACGCCCGGCCCCCGCCGTCCGTACCGGCAGCCCCGCCCCGCCCGAACCCCCGCGCGGAATACGCACATCGGCGCGAGGATCATGGCGGGAATGCACGCCCTGCTCTCCGCCTTCGCCCCCATCTGGATCCTCACCGCCATCGGCTGCGCGGCCGGCCGCGTCGGGCTTCTCGGCGGACAGGCGGAAGCGGTGCTCGGCCGGTTCGTCTTCCATGTGGCCATGCCCGCGGCCCTGTTCGGCATGGTCTCCGGGGCGCGGCCGGCCGACTTCGCCAACTCCTCATTGGTGGCCTTCGCGGCGGGTACGACGCTGGTCTGCGGTCTCGGCTTCGTGGCGGCCGGCCGGTTCTTCGGCCGGGGCACGGCCGACCGGGCGATCGGCAGCATGACGGCCGGCTACGTCAATTCCGCCAATCTCGGCATCCCGGTGGCGGTCCAGGTGCTCGGTGACGCGTCGTTCGTCGCCCAGATCATCCTGTTCCAGGTGCTGTTGGTCTCTCCCGTGATCCTGACACTGCTGGACACGGGCACGGGGCAGGGGCCGGGTACGGGGACGGGGACGGGTTCCCGAAAGGGCGTCGTGTTCCGGCGGATGCTGACCATGCCGGTCCGTAACCCCATCATCATGGCGTCGCTGCTGGGTGTCGTCGTCTCCGCGCTCGGACTCCGGCTGCCGCACGCCCTCGCCCACTCCTGCGACCTGCTCGGCGCCGCCGCGGTGCCGACGGCCCTGATCACGCTGGGCCTCTCCCTGAACGGCCGCCCGGGGACCGACGGTCCGGCGACGGAACACGCGAAGAGCGGTGAGCGCGAAGAGCCGGCGGGGCGTGTGGGGTGTACGGGTGGTGCGGGGATCACGGGACGCGTCAGCCGTCCAGGGCTTGCGGGACGCTCGGGCCGCAGGAGCCGTGCGGGGATTACGGGACGCGCGGGACACGCACAACGAACGCGGCGTGCGGAGGTCGTGGTCGCGGTCGCCCTCAAGACGGTGCTCCAGCCCCTGACCGCCTTCGTCGTCGGCGGCCCGCTGCTGCGCCTGCCGGACCATCAGCTGCTGGCCGTCGTGCTCTGCTCGGCGCTGCCGACTGCTCAGAACGCCTTCATCTACGCCCAGCAGTACGGCCTGGACACCCGCCTGGCCCGCAACTCGGTGGTGGCCTCGACCGTGGTGTCCATGGCCACGCTGTCCCTCGCCACCTGGGCCCTGGGGTCGGCCCCCTGAGCCGTTCGAGTGGCGGCCCGGAGCCGATGGACGGATGCTGGTCGAGCGGCGATCCATGCCGAAGGGGTGCGGGGACGACGGGTTCGTCCCCGCACCCCTTCGGCCCCTCAGGGCTCCGTCTCCCGGACGGCACTCCTCCCGGACGTGGTGATCAGCGCCGCTTGCTGCCCACCGCGTCGCCGGTCGGTCTGGCGGCCGGAGCATCACCGGCCGGTCTCGCGGCCGGAACCGGGAGCGCCAGGTCTTCCAGCGGTTTCGCCGCCGCCGGCACGGTCGGCGACTGCAGCTTCCGGGGCCCCGACAGCAGGTAGGTCAGTCCGAAGCCGAGCGCGACGACGGCCGCGCCGCCCACCGCGTCCAGCACCCAGTGATTGGCCGTGGCGACGATCGCGGAGACCGTGAACAACGGGTGCAGCAGCCCCAGCGCCTTCATCCACGCCTTCGGGGCCAGCATGACGACGACCACTCCGCACCAGAGCGACCAGCCGAAGTGCAGCGAGGGCATCGCCGCGTACTGATTGGTCATCGAGGTCAGCGTTCCGTAGTCCGGCTTCGCGAAGTCCTGGACGCCATGGACCGTGTCGATGAAGCCGAGCCCCGGCATCAGCCGCGGAGGGGCCAGCGGGTAGAGCCAGAAGCCGACCAGCGCGAGGACGGTGGCGAAGCCGATGGAGCTGCGGACCCAGCGGTAGTCCGCGGGACGTCGCACGTACAGCACACCGAGGATCGTCAGCGGCACGATGAAGTGGAACGTCGAGTAGTAGAAGTCGAAGAAGTCCCTCAGCCGGACGACCTTGACGACCGCGTGGTTGGCCCAGTGCTCGATGTCGATGTGGAGCCACTGCTCCAGGGAGTGGATCTGGCGGCCATGGTGTTCGGCGGTGGCCCGGCCGGCCGTCGCCGCTAGCCTGACCTGTGCGTACGCGGAGTACACGACCCGGATCAGCAGCAGTTCCAGCAGCAGGTTGGGCCGGCTGAGCACCCGCCGCCAGAACGGCAGCAGGGGGACACGGCTCCAGCGGGCCGGGGCCGGCGTGGCATGGTCCGTGGGGATCGGCCGCTGCCAGTACGGCGAGGTGCGCGGCAGGAACGGTGCGGCACAGGCCGCACCGAGCGCCGCGAGCAGCAGAACGTTGCCGCGTACGGGGAAAAGCACCGCCATGTCCGGCAGCAGCATCTTCGCGGGCAGCGTGATCACGAGCACCACGACCGCCGGCCACAGCAGCCGGTCGGAGGCCCGCTTGCCGACCCGGCCGACCACGGCGAGCAGCAGCCACAGCAGCTGGTGCTGCCAGGCGGTCGGGGAGACGGCGACGGCGACGCAGCCGGTCACCGCGACGGCGAGGAGCAGCTGCCCGTCGCGCGCGTACCGTACGGCGCGGCGCAGTCCGACGTAGCAGACGGCGGCGGCGAGCAACCCGAACAGCACGATCTCGAACGGGCCCGCCAGTCCGAAGCGGAGCAACGCGCCGTGCAGGGACTGGTTGGCGAGGCTGTCCGGGTTGTCGCCGAGCCCGGTGCCCGCGACATGGTGCACCCAGTAGGTCCACGAGTCGCGTGGCATCGCGGCCCAGGCCAGCGCGGTGCAGGCGGCGAACGCGGCGCCGCCGGTCACGGCCGCCCGTCTGCGGCCGGTGAGCCAGAACAGGACCGCGAAGAGCAGCACGGTCGGCTGGAGCGCGGCCGCGAGGCCGATCAACAGACCCGAGACGCGTTCTCCGCGCACCGTGAAACAGGCCAGCAGCACCAGCAGGACCGGCAGGATGCTGGTCTGCCCCAGGTGGAACGCGCTACGGACCGGCAGGGAGAGCATCAGCAGGCTGATCGCGACAGGGGCGGCCGGCAGAGGGGTGCGGCGGGTGACCGGACCCGGCAGCGCGCGGGCCGCGATGATGCCCAGGGCGGCGACGAGCAGCAGCGAACCGAAGGTCCAGACGACGCCCAGGCTCTGTTCCGCCATCCTGGTCAGTGGCTTCAGCGCCAACCCGGCGAACGGCGTGCCGGTGAACCGGTCGCTGTCGTACAGCGAGCCCGTCACATGCAGAACACCGTTCTCACCGATCCACGTCTCCAGATCGGTGAGCCGCTCCCCCGGCGGCTGCCGCAGCACCACCGCCACCTGACGTACGGCCAGTACGGCCACAACAATCCAGAGCAGAGCCCGAGCAGCCCTGATCCTCGCCTCCGTCGCCGCGTCTCCGCGCACACTGTGCTCCGCATTCGCCACGCTGCGCCGGCCCTCCCGCCGTTTCCGTGCCCGTCGCTCGACCTGGGCGTGCTGTGAAACCTTCGCATTCCGCTATGAGATAGACCCAATCCACCCCCTCTTCGCCTGACCGTCACCCTCCTTTTTTCCGAAAGAACGTCCGGAAGGTTTTCCGAAAGAATGTCCGGAAGGGCGCTCCGGTCGGGCGACCGCGCCGGAACCGGACCGGTGGTTCCCACGTCCTCCCCCCTGTTCGTCGGTCGCGGGGGAGGAAGACGGGACATGCGGTGCGCAGGGGCGAAGCGGAGCGCTCGGGGCAAAGGGCGCTCATGGGCGGTGCGTGCGCTGTCGCTGGTGTTGATGCTGGTGTCGCTCCAGCTGGGATCGCTGATCAGCCCGGCGTACGCCTGCGGCTGCGGAGCGATGGTCCCGAGCAGGACGACTCAGGTCTCGGTCGACCGGGAGACATCGGTGGTGGACTGGGACGGCCGTACCGAGCAGATCGTCATGCGGCTCACGGTCCGCGGGAACGCCCCCCAGGCGGCCTGGATCATGCCGGTGCCGCACCGGGCGAGCGTGGAGCTCGGTGATCCGTCGCTCTTCTCCGAGCTCGCCACCGTGACCGCGCCGGTGCGGGCGACCAGGCACTACTTCTGGCCGCGCTCCGGCGACTGGCCGTTCGCCGGTGCGGGGGACAGCGCGGACCGGGCCGGCGGACCTTCGGCGGGCGCCCCGCCGGTCCAGGTGGTCGGCCGGGAACGGCTCGGCCCCTTCGATGTGGCGCGGCTGGCCGCGACCGACCCCGAGGCGCTGCAGAAATGGCTGAAGGACAACGGCTTCGAGCTGCCCGACCGGCTGGCGACGGCGCTCAAGCCGTATGTCGACCAGAAGTGGGAGTACGTCGCGATCCGCCTCGCTCCCCGCGACGGGAACAGCCCGCTCGGTGGCGACCTCGATCCGCTGCGGCTGCGTTTCGCCAGCGACCGGCCGGTGTACCCGATGCGGCTCTCGAAGCTCGCCTCGACGCCGCAGCGACTGGGCCTGTACATCCTGGCCACGCACCGGATGGAGCCGCGCGGCGCGATCGGCGGCGATGCGCCGCAGGTGACGTACGCGGGCAGGCTCGACCCCCGGTCGGCAGGGGACGACAGCAGGGCGCTGAAGGCGGTGACGGGCGGCGAACCGGTGTTCCTCACCGCGATCGAGCAGTCGTTCCCGCACCCGGAGCGGATCGACGGCGACCACGAACTGCGCGCGATGGGGGCCGACACCCCGTACCGGACCATGGTGTACACGGACAGGCTGCTGACCGTGGGCGGCGTCCCCGTCTGGGTGCTGTCGCTGCTCGGGGCCGGACTGGTGGCGGCCGGGGCGGCGCTGCTGGTGCTGCGGGTCCGGAGGCGACGGCGGCCGGTGATGCCTCCGCCGCCGGTGATGCCCCCGCCGCCGGTCGTGGTTCCGCCGCCGCCGGCGTGAGTGCCCGCCCGCAATCCGAACGCTTGCGTGTGGAGTGAAGCGCCGCCTCCGTCGATCCGCCCCGCCGTCGATCCGGTCGTCTCCGGTCCGTATGCCGCTGTCACCCCGTAGCCCCGCCCCGTCCCACTTATCCATTCGATCCCGTGTTCCCGCCCGCGTCACAATGACCGCCATGACCTGGACCACGGCCCCCGAACCTTTCGACTCCCCCGACGCCGCGCTGCTGCGTCGTGACTATTACGACGAGGTCGCCGGCCGCTACTGGGGGCGGCCCGCCACCACCGAGGAGATCGACGAGGGGCTCACCGACGACGGCGCCGACCGGCTCGTCCCGCCCACCGGACAGTTCGTCGTCGGCCGGTTCGGCGGGAAGCCCGCGGCCTGCGCCGGTCTGCTGGTGGTGGACGCGGACATCGCGGAGCTGACCCGGGTGTTCGTACGCCCGGAGTTCCGCGGCACGGGCGGTGGCGGACTGCTCCTGGCGGCCGTCGAGAGCGCGGCGCGCGGCTTCGGCGTACGCACGGTAAGGCTGGACACCCGCAACGACCTCGTCGAGGCACGGGGGCTCTACGCCAAGCACGGCTATCGGGAGGTCCCGGCGTTCCACCGGCGCCAGTACGCGGAGCACTGGTTCGCCAAGGACCTCCGGAGCAGGCCGTAGCCGCTCAAGCCCAGCCGGCCACGCGGGGCGAGAGGAAGCCGCTCAAGCCCAGCCGGCCACGCGGACCCGGAGAAGCCTCTCAAGCCGGCCACGCGGGTCCGGCCGCGTGGTCCCGCCTCGGCTCGGGGCTGTGGGGCCGTTCCCTGCTCGACCCGTTCGTCTCCGCGGTCAGCTCCGCCACGAGTCTGACCAGATCGGTCGGCCGATCCGGCCCCCACCAGTCGCCCAGCAGCTCGGCCATCGACTCCTCACGGGCCTCCGCGAGCTTCACCACCGCTTCCGCGCCGGTCTCGCTGAGCACCAGTTGCACGCCTTCACGGCGGACCAGTCCGCGCTCCTCCAGTTGCCGTGCCGCCTCGTTGATCACCCGCAGCGGCACCGGGGCGGCCTCGGCCAGCGCGGCCGGCTCGACCGTACCGTGGCGCTTTATGCGCAGCAGCATCCAGCTCGCCGCGGGCAGCAGGTCGTACCCCGCCCTCGCAGTGATCTTCTCGTACACCTCGCGACGTCCCTCGCGGGTGGCGAGCACCGAGAGGGCTCGGGCGCATTCGTCGTACGAGGACCGCTCGACCGGGTTCGACGCCAGGGTCTCGCTGGGCTCCGGGGCGGTCACCGAACCGCGCAGCTTGTCCTCCTTGAGGAACCAGGCGAAGACGAAGGCGACCAGGACAACGGGTGCCGCGTACAAGAACACGTCGGTGATCGAGGTCGAGTACGCGTGCAGGATCGCGGGCCGCAGCGCGGGCGGCAGCCGGCCGATGGCGCGCGGGTCGGCGGCCAGCCCCTCGGCACTGGCCCCGGTGGGCAGGGTGCGGCCGGCCAGCGCCGCGGTCAGTTTGCCGGTGAGCCGGTTGGTGAAGATCGTGCCGAAGACGGCGACACCGAACGAGGCGCCGATGGAGCGGAAGAAGGTGGCACCGGACGTGGCGACACCGAGGTCCTCGTACGTGACGGCGTTCTGCGCGACCAGGACCAGAACCTGCATCACCAGGCCGAGGCCGGCTCCGAAGACGAAGAAGTAGACGCTCATCTCCAAGGTGCTGCTGGTCTCGGTGAGCCGGTGCAGGAGCTGCAGGCCGATCGCGGTGATGCCGGTGCCCGCGATCGGGAAGACCTTCCAGCGGCCCGTGCGGCTGACGATCTGCCCGGACACGGTCGAGGTGAGAAGCAGACCGATCACCATCGGGAGCATGTGCACACCGGACATCGTCGGTGTGATGTTGTGCACCACCTGCAGGAACGTCGGCAGATAGGTCATCGCGCCGAACATCGCGAAGCCGACGACGAAGCTGATGACGGCGACGAGGCTGAAGGTCCTGATCCGGAACAGCCGCAGCGGGATGACGGGCTCCGCGGCGCGGCGTTCCACGTACACGAAGGCGATCAGCAGCAGCACGCTCAGCACGGAGAGCGCGACGATCTGCGGCGAGCCCCAGGCCCAGGTGGTGCCGCCGAGCGAGGCGACGAGGACCAGGCAGGTGGCGACGGAGGCGATGAGGAAGGTGCCGAGGTAGTCGATGGCGTGCTGCGTGCGGTGGACCGGAATGTGCAGCACGGCGGCGATCACGAGGAGCGCGACGACGCCGATCGGCAGGTTGATGTAGAAGACCCAGCGCCAGCTGAGGTGCTCGGTGAAGAACCCGCCGAGAAGCGGCCCGAGGACGCTCGTCGTACCGAACACCGCACCGAAGAGACCCTGGTACTTGCCTCGTTCGCGCGGCGCGACGATATCGCCGACGATCGCCATCGAGAGCACGATGAGCCCGCCGCCGCCGAGGCCCTGAAGGGCCCGGAAGCCGATGAGCTGCGGCATGTTCTGGGCGATGCCGCAAAGCGCCGAGCCGATGAGGAAGATGACGATCGCGGTCTGGAAGAGCTTCTTGCGCCCGTACTGGTCGCCGAGCTTGCCCCAGAGCGGGGTCGCGGCGGTCGACGCCAGCAGATAGGCCGTGACCACCCAGGAGAGATGTTCCAGACCGCCGAGGTCGCTCACGATGGTCGGCAGCGCGGTGGAGACGATGGTCTGGTCGAGTGCGGCCAGGAGCATTCCGAGGAGCAACGCACCTATGGCCACCATGACCGACCGCGTGGAACGGCCTTCACCGGGGGCCGGGGCCGCGGCCGGGGGGCTCAGGTGCTGGGCCATAGAACATCTCCTCGGGTCCACTACATCCCCATCCTGGCCGTTCCACACGGTTATGGCCTGCCGAGCAGAACCCGAGAGGAACGGCCGGGACCGATCGAGTGGGACGGTCAGGAGACGAACCTGGACCGGTCGGGATGAACCCGGAAGGAACGGCGGGATAGGCCGGGTGCGGGCCTCACGGTGCGGCGCGGACCGGATACCGCATTTCGGTACGGCATTGGGCATCTCGGCGGTGGGCTGCATAATCGCAGGCAGTTCAAGGGGAGGGGCCCACAATGACCGGACATATGTGCCCGGAGTGCGGTATGGACACAAGACCGCCGGGCGAGAGAAAGAGAGCCGGCGGGGAACCGAGCGGGAGACCCGGGTCCGGACACGGCTGCACGTGCGGGGAGCGGGGGACGCGGCAGAGCGACGAGCAGCGGAGAGCCGCCGAGCGGCAACGGGCCGAGCGGTCGGCGGCCGACAGGGCGGAGATCGCGGCGGCGGAGGACTTCGATCCGCTACGAATCCGGCCGTACGTGACACTGGGGGTCGACGAGACTCCGGCCACCGACGAGCCGCAGCGGCGGGAGTCGCACCGCCGCCCGGCGCAAGACGCGGCCACGACGATGCCGCTCTTCCTCGGCCGGGAGACGGCGGGTCCGCTGCCGGACGCCGTCGAACCGGCGGAAGCGGGCGGCACGACGACCGCCCCGCCGCCCCTCGTGCCGGGCACCGCCAAATCCCCCGCACCGGCCTTCATCCCGGCCTCCGCCGCGGCGTTCGCACCGGCCTCGGCACCGGCCTCAGCCGCACCCTTCGGGCCCGACGCCGATCCCGTTCAGCCGCGCCGACGGCGTCCCTTCGCCGCACTCGCCGTGGGTACGGCCGTGATCGCGGTGGTGGGCACGGCGGCATTCGCAGGGGGCCTGTTCGACGGAAGCGGCAACGGGGACGCCGACCGGGAGCAGGCCCTGCCGACCACGGTGGCCAGCAGCCCCGAGGCGAGCGACCCGGCAGCGGAGTCGGCCCCGGCGTCCGCGTCACCCCCGCCCTCCGGACCGGCGTCCGCGTCACCGTCCGCGTCACCGTCCGCACCGGCCTCCGCATCCCCCTCGGCGAGCGCCTCACCGTCGCCCTCCGCATCTGCCATGTCGCCGTCCGCCACGGCCCCGACCCCGGCGTCCACGCCGCACGCGAGCCGTCCGGCGTCGGTCGCACCTCCCTCACCACCCGCAGGCCCCACGCTGCGCCCCGGCGACCAGGGGCCCGAGGTGGCCGAGCTGCAACGCCGGCTGGAGGAGATCTGGCTGTTCCACGGGCGGGACGACGGCGACTACACGGGGCAGGTCGAGCACGCCGTGAGCGTCTATCAGTCGTACAAGGCGATCGAGGGTGATCCGCCGGGGGTGTACGGACCGCGCACGCGCCGCGCCCTGGAGGCCGAGACGACGGGACGGGGACGCTCCTGAGCACCGCGCCGGAAGGCCCCACCCGGCACGGATTTGGCTTTCCGGGTCAGGTCTTTGTATCGTGATGGAACAAAGTAGCCTCCGCCCGCCACCCCCTGACCGGCGGGCGAGGCTGCTTGTTCTCTTTCCCACGCTTTCGTCTCCCCCGCGCCCTGGAGCCCGCCCATGCCGGCCACCGTCCTCACAGCCCGCGCCCTCCTTCTGGACATGGACGGCACCCTCGTGAACTCCGACGCTGTCGTGGAGCGTTGCTGGCGGCGCTGGGCGCTGCGGGAGGGGCTCGACCCGGAGGCCGCGCTCAAGGTGGTTCACGGGCGGCAGGGGTACGCCACCATGGCGGCACTCCTCCCGGACCGTCCGATGGAGCAGAACTACGCGGACAACCGGGTGATGCTCGCCGAGGAGACCGCCGACACCGACGGTGTCGTCCCGGTCGCCGGCGCGCCCGCCTTCATGGACGCGATCGCCGCGCTTCCGCACGCCCTGGTCACCTCGGCCGACGAGGCGCTGGCCCGGACCCGGATGACCGCGTCCGGCCTGCGGATGCCGGCCACCCGCGTCACCGCGGAGTGCGTCGGCGCCAGCAAGCCGGACCCCGAGGGCTTCCTGAAGGGAGCGGCCGAGCTGGGCTTCGCCCCGGCGGACTGCGTCGTCTTCGAGGACTCGGAGGCGGGCATCTCGGCCGGCCGGGCGGCGGGCATGCGCGTGGTGGGCGTCGGCCCGCGGGCCGCGGCGCTCTCACCCGACGCGCACGTCGATGACCTGACACAGCTCCGGGTGGAGGCGGCGGCCGACGGTTCGATCCGGCTGCACATCGGCGCGCGATAACCCCTGCCCGGCGGCCGTCAGTCCCGGTGCAGCCGCCCCCGCGCCACCAGTTCGAGCACGACCGTGACGGCCACCGCCTGCACGGCCATCAGCGCGACCAGCACGAACAGCTGCACGGCTCCCGCCTGGACCGGTGAGGCGCCACCCAGCAGCATGCCCACGAAGGCGCCCGGCAAGGTGACGAGCCCGACCGTCCGCGTCTGATCGAGCCCCGGCAGCAGCGGGTCCGACGCCGCGGGCCGGGCGATCTCCAGTCTCGCGTCACGGTCGAGCAGCCCGAGGGCCATTCCGGCCTCCACCTCCCCGCGCCGGGTCGTCAGCTCGTCCAGCGCCCGCCGCCCGCTGAGCACGGTCGCGGTCAGCGCACCCCCGATGAGGATGCCGGTCACCGGGATCAGCGCGATGCCCCGGACCGGGACGAGCCCGGTGAGGAGCAACAGGGCGATCACCGGCGCGACCCCCGCCCCGATCGACAGGGCCGCCCACCACCAGGTCCGATTGCGGGTGACCCGGCGACCCGCGGTCACCGTCGCCACGGCGTACATCAGTGCCACGAACGCGAGCAGCGGCGGCAGCGACCGGACCACCCAGCCGATGAGCAGGGAAACCGCGGCGAGTTGGGCCGCGGCCCGCAGTCCGGCCAGCAGGATCTCCCGCGACCGGCCGAGCGAGCCCAGTGCGGCGACACCGGCCGCCGCCGCGAGCAACAGTGCGAGGACGACCCCGAGCGTGATGTTGACGGGTAGCAGCACGACGTAACCCTATGACCGGCCCCGGCTCGGCCGGAACCGCGGCCAGGGTGCGCGCGGACAACGCGCCAACCGATCCGCGCCACCGGCCGGTTGCCGACGCCTCAGCACATACGCCCGCGCAGATGCGGACGTACGCCCCCATGCTCCAGCCCCGTTCGTCAGAACTCTTGATGTGACGTGCCCATGTCGCCACTCTGTTACCTGGCGCCCACCCCACGGAAACCCGGCGCCGCCACGATGGCCGGGCTCCACAGGTCACCCGTCCAAGGTCCCCCCACATACAAGGAGTTCGCATGTCAGGTGTCTACGCGCGTCGCATCACCGTCCTCGCCGCATCCGCCGCCCTCGCCGCAACGACCGGCCTGCTCACCGCCCCCAGCGCCCAGGCGGCCATGCCCACCCCGGTCGCGGCGTCGACCGCCCGCACCTATCTGAGCCAGTTGACCGTCTCTCCCGAGGGCTCGTCGACCGGCTACAGCCGCGACAAGTTCCCGCACTGGATCACCCAGTCGGGCACCTGCAACACGCGTGAGGTCGTCCTCAAGCGGGACGGCACGAACGTGACGCAGGACGCCAGTTGCGCGGCCGTCAGCGGCAGTTGGTACTCGGAGTACGACGGCGCCACCTGGACCGCCGCCTCCGATCTGGACATCGACCACATGGTGCCGCTCGCCGAGGCCTGGCGATCGGGTGCGAGCAGCTGGACCACTGCCCAACGACAGGCGTACGCCAACGACTTGACGCGTCCGCAGCTCATCGCCGTCACGGACAACGTCAACCAGTCCAAGGGCGACAAGGACCCGGCCAAGTGGCTGCCCCCGCTCGCCACGTACCGCTGCACCTACGTGCGCGCCTGGGTGCATGTGAAGCACTACTACAACCTGAGCGTCGACTCGGCCGAGAAGAGCGCCCTGCAGTCGGTCCTGAACAACTGCTGAACACGGCGGCCTTGAACAACCGCTGAACACCTCGACGGGCGCCGCACCGCACACCACGCCGAACGCCGAACCGAGCAGGTCGGCGAGGTCGGCGAGCAGGTCGGCGAGGTCGACGACTGGCTCGGCGAGGGGGCGCGAAGCCGAACAGCCCGCCCCTCCCCGCCGTTCCTGGACGGGCAGGGGGCCGTGCACACCGCGCGGCTCCCTGCCCGTACGCGGGAACGACGCGATGGCACGCAGCGACCGGGACCGGCCGGGTCCACCACCTCGGGTACTCACCCGCTGGGCGCGCCGGCCGGGAGGCGCGTCGAGAGGGAGGCGCACCGGCCGCACCCGAACGCCGTACCTGCGACCGGGAAGCGCGCCGGTCCCACCGGAACGCCGCGCCGCGTCGCCGCCGAGCCGGACGCGCGGCGGAGCGTACGCGCTGGAGCCACCGGAGCCTTTTCGGCCGAGTACGGCTGCCGGCGAAGGGCCCCTCTCGCGGCCCGCGCTCTCGACGAGCGGCGGCGAGCGGCGGCGAGCGGCGCTCGACGCCGATGAGGCCCACCGGGCGCGCGAGCAGGCCTTCGCCGGCCCCGGTTCGTACCGCCATCCCCTGATCGACACCTCGCACCGCGCCCCCTGCCGCCGCCCGCCCATGGCACGGCACAGCGGAACGCCGCACGGCGCCGGGGCGAGCACGACGGGCCCGAGGGATGGCGGACCGGCTCCGGCGAGAAGCCGCGCCAACGCTCCCACCTGGAACATCGGACGCTCTTCCCCGGCTCCCTCCAGGAACCGACGGATCCGGTCCGGCGACAGGACCGGGAGGCCGGCCCGCCCTGCGGCGGTTTGCGCACTGTCGGGCGATGTGCACCATGCATACGCCATGGAGCCCCCGTGGTCCCCGGGGCAACCGATGGGCGCCCCCGAAGCGCGCGCCCATCGGTTGACCTGCCCCCTCGCACACAACTCGACCCCCGGGCCGCCCAGAACCGCCTTCCGCCCCGGCCGACAGTCGGCCGGGCGGCACCTCGGCCGGCCCGCAGCACGGCACGGGCGAGCAGGCATAACTGCGGCAGGCCTCCGCAGGGCGGCGCACCCCGGTTCGGCGATCTCCTCACGCCGCCCGCCTCGCGTGGCCGGAAAGTTGCGCCGCCATTGGTTCAGGCCATGGCAACGAAGGAAGGTGCGCAGTTGGAGACGGTGTCGACGCGGGCACCGGCCGACAACCACAGGGCAACTTTCAGCCAGTCGACAGAATGTTGAACTTGCAAGCATTGGTGAGGTTTCCCTAATCTGTGGCACTCAATCGGTTCACGTCCCCACCAGACCGAAGGAGCCCTCCCCCCATGCACGCACGTTTGAATCAGGCTCAGCCCTATGCCCTCGGCCTGTTCCGGATCGTCGTAGGCCTGCTCTTCGCCTGCCATGGCGCCGCCTCGCTCTTCGGCGTCCTCGGCGGCGCGATGGGCGGCGGCTCCATACCCACCGGAGCCTGGCCCGGCTGGTACGCGGCAGTCATCCAGCTCGTCGGCGGCGGCCTGGTGGTGCTCGGCCTGGGCACCCGTATCGCCGCGCTGATCTCGTCCGGCTCCATGGCGTACGCGTACTTCCAGGTCCACCAGCCCGAGGCACTCTTCCCGCTGCAGAACGGCGGCGAGCCCTCGGCCGTCTACTGCTGGGCGTTCCTCCTGCTGGTCTTCACCGGCCCCGGCGCGCTGGCCCTCGACCGGCTGTTCGGCCGGGGCGGCGCGGAGCGCGGCGAGGAAAGCGGCGAGGACCGCGCGCATGAGCAGGCACCAGCCGTAACCGTCTGACACCCGGGAAGCCCGGGAAGCCCGCGACAGCCGGCGGGCCGCCGCTGCGGCCACCGCAGCGGCGACGGACTGATCCGCGCAGGCCCCGACCCTTCCGCCCCTGGCCCCATCCGCGCACGGTCACCCCTTGCGCTCGCGAGCCGCTCCGCACAGGACGAACCCCGCCCGCAGGCCGCTCATGAACGGCGCATCCCCAGCCGGTGGGCCGCAGCGCACGTACGCCCGGAACACGAGCTTCCCATTTCCGGGCGTACGTGACCTTCCCAACATCGCGCGTATTTATAGATCACCGGATGAGCGTCAGGCGTACGCTGTACAGCTGGCCCTGCCGCTCCTGCCGCTCCCCTGCGACGTCGCGGCGTTGTTCCGGATCGGGGAGTAGTAGGTGCTTGAGAGTGTGGGTGCGCTGACCGGCAGCCCATGGATCTACGCCGTGGTCGCCCTCTCGGTGCTCCTGGACGTCTTTCTGCCCCTGCTGCCCAGCGGGGTGCTGGTGATCACCGCTGCCACGGCCGCCGCCGCCGGTTCGACGACCGTCGCCGGGGCGGCCTCCGCGTCACGCGCCGCCGAGCAGGTGCCCCAGGTCCCCTCCCTTCTCGCGCTGATCCTGTGCGCGGCCTCAGCCTCGGTCCTCGGCGACCTCGTCGCATACCGGCTGGCCTGGCGCGGCGGCGAGCGTCTGGACCGGGCCATAGCCCGCTCCCGCCGCCTCACCTCCGCGCAGGAACGCCTCGGCGCCGCCCTCGCCCGGGGCGGCGGCATCCTCGTCGTCATCGCCCGCTTCGCCCCGGCAGGGCGTTCGGTCGTCTCCCTGGGCGCGGGCGCCGCGCATCGCACGGCGAAGGAATTCCTGCCTTGGTCGGCCCTGGCGGGCGTGGCCTGGGCCGGATACAGCGTGGGCCTCGGCTACTTCGGCGGCCAGTGGCTCGGCGCGACCTGGGTGGGCACGGCCGTCTCGGTCCTTGCCCTGTTCGTGGCGGGAGCCCTGGCCGCGTACGTCATGCGCCGCCCGGCAGCGGCGGCGGCCGCCCAGGCGTCGGCGACCGCGACGGCCACTACGGTGTCGGCGTCCTGACCGCTACGGTGTCGGTGTCCTGACCGCACCCCGTATCTCCAGACCGTCCAGCAGCCTGGCGGTCGCCTCGGCGATCTCGTCGACCGCCCGGTCGAACACCTCCTGATTGTGCGCGGCCGGCGCGCGGAAGCCGGACACCTTGCGTACGAACTGCAGGGCGGCGGCCCGGATCTCCTCGTCGGTGGCCTCTTCGGGCAGGACGGGCGGGCGAAGGGTCTTGATGCTGCGGCACATGCCTCCAGTGTGGACCGGGCCACTGACAACGGCCGGGACACGCGTCGGCCCGACAGCCGGGACGGCATGGATTCGACGGCCAGGGCGGGCCTCGGCCGGACGGCCGGAACGAACATGGGCCCGACAGCCACGACGCGCCTCCGCCCGACAGCCGACGAACATGGGCCCGACAGCCACGACGCGCCTCCGCCCGACAGCTGGGACAGGCATCAGCCCGACGCCTTCGCCACCCCGCCGCTCCGCCGCCCCGTCTCATCGCTCCGTTCGCCGTGAGCCGTCCCCTCCCCCGGTCCGTTCGAGGGCGGGGATCTCGTACGTACCGTCGAGGATCTCCGGCCCCGGCTCGTAGAGCGCGAGCACCGGCCGGAAGTCCCCGCCGGGCGCGGGCAGCCAGTTGGCCGCCGCGGCCCGGTCCGCCGGCCGCTCCCGCTGGATGTGGATCGTCAGCGAACCGTCCTCGCCGTGCACGAGACCCGGGGTGCGGTCACCGATCGAGTACCTCCCGAGCGGATTCCCGACCAGGCGGTGGTGCGGCACGTCATACATCGTCAGGGACCAGAACGCCCCGACCGGAGGCTGCCGGTCGACACGCAGTACATAGGAGTGGGCCCCGTTCAGCCGCTCGCCGTCGGCGTCGCGCAGGGTGTGGGCGTACACCGCCTCGTAGCCATGGACACCCCACAGCCAGGTCCGTGCCGCCACCGCCCTGGTCCGGTAGGAGCTCTCCCGGTCCTCGATCCGCCACTCCGGTGAGCCGAGGGCCCCGACACCGTATTGGTCGAGGTTGTAGTCGAAGAGGTGCGGATCCATCTCCCAGCCCCCGCCCTCCGCCGAGGACCGGCCCGCCTCCTCCACCCACGCCCTGCCCCGGGCCAGGCCCTCGGTCAGTACGCGCACGAGGACGGGATCGGCGGACACGTACGGCGACGGCCCCTCCTCCAGCAGCCCCAGCGGCTGGAACCGGTCCTGGTACGCGCGGTCGGCCGCGGACGGCGGAAAGTCGGCCATCCAGACCCTGAGCTGTTCGAAGAACCGCAGCGGCTCCGGTACGTCGGGGTCGGCTGCCGGCAGACCCGTGCGGTGGGTGCCCGGTTCGACATGGGTGAGGGTGAGCCGTGCCTGGAGCGCGCGAACCCGGCCCATGTCGTCCGGGCCGTGGCAGACGTAGCGGCCGATGACGGAGACGACAGAGGTCGGAGCGTCGATCACGCCGCGCACCGAGCCGGGCACGCTGCCCGACCAGCCGGGCGGCACGACGAGCCAGTCCCCGGCCTCCGTGCCGGTGGCACGGTGGCCGACGTACGCGAAGTTGTTGGTCCAGGCGTCCACGAACTGCAACACGTAGTACGCGCCGTCCGTGTCCGGGACATGCAGCAGCACCGGCCCGCCGGAGAGGTCGAGATGGGCGACGGAGTGGACCGTGTCGTGGTCGACGGTCACGCACGCTGTTCCGGGGGACGCCTGTTGCCCGGAGTGGGCGAAGTGGTTGAAGGGGGTGGGCGGCAGCGGCCCGATGCCCGTGTGCATGAAGTCTTCTACCGTCGACAGGTCATGGACCAGCGGACAGCCGTAGACGTACGCCTCGGTGGCAAGGGCGACGAGTTCTTCCGTGCTCTCCTCCGGCACTGCGGTCCTCCTCGTCACTCACTCAGGGCGCACATCGCAACAGAGCAGCTGGGCGTCGCGGGGCGTCCTGGAACAAGTCCTGGAACCGCGGGCCGCCATGGGCCGACTGCCGTGTGCGAGGGCCAAGTCGGGCCCGTAACCCCGGACGGCGGCGATGAAGGGCCGTCCGGGCAGGGACAGTCGGCACCCGGTGGTACCGCGATCGACACCCACTCAGATGACCGCCTTCGCGTCCTCCGTGCACAGGGCCCAGATCACGAATGTGTCGATGGCGATGGAGATGATCGCCCAGATCGGCTGGTACGGCAGCCACATGAAGTTGATGACCAGGCTGATGGCGGCGATCACCACACCCGTGCCTCGGGCCCAGGTGGCGCCCTTGAGGATGCCCCACCCGACGATTCCGAGCACGATGCCGAGAATGAGATGGATCCATCCCCACGCGGTCACGTCGAATCTGAACGTGTAGTTGCTTATGCGCGCGTAGACCTCATCGGACGCGATCCCGCTGATGCCCTTGATCACTCCGAAGACGCCGTCGACGAGCAGCAGCACGCCGGCGAACATGATCCCGCCGGCCGCCCAAGGGTTGATGTCCCCCTGGTCCGCGGAACGGGTCGGGCCGGGCGTGGACGCTGAGTGTGCCATGGGGACTCCTTGGCCGAAGCGGGACTGCCGGAACAGAACCGACCCTGCGTGGCACTTCGCGGCACGACCACCCGGACGCACCCGTACGGGTGACGTCCCCGGACGCGCGACGGTACGGTGCGGCAGCCACACGTCGCGCGGGAACCCGGTCCCGCAGGACCCCGGTACCCGAAACGGCCGGGACTACGAGGCCGGGAGCCGCAGCACCTTCGCCACCCGGCAGGTGGGCTTGCCCGGGAACGCGCCGTTCGCGGGCGCACCGCCCTCCGGACCCCGGCCGACGGCGGCACCGACTCGTTCGACGAGAGGCTGCTGACCGGCCTGGGGCGGCGGGCAGCCGTACGACATGGCTCCCTCAGGGGGCGGTGCGAAGGTGAGGCGGACACGTGACGACGTACCGGACTTGAGTCTCCCGTGGGGGGAGACGTGAGAGTGGGGGACATGGACGGCGACGCGCTCCACTCGATCGGCGATCTGGCCCGGCGGACCGGGCTGACGGTCAAGACCATCCGGTTCTACGCCGACCGCGGGATCGTGCCGCCGACCGACCGCAGCCCGGCCGGCTACCGCCGCTACGACATCGAGGCCGTCGCACGCCTGGAACTGGTGCGGACGCTGCGCGAACTGGGACTGGACCTCCCCACGATCCGCAAGGTCGTGGACCGGGAGCTCTCGATCCCCGAGGTGGCTGCTGCTCACGCCGATGCGCTGACGGCGCAGATCCGCACGCTGCGCACGCGGCGCGCGGTGCTCGCCGCGGTGGCCAGGCGCGGGTCCACGCCCGAGGAAATGGATCTCATGCACAGACTGGCCCAGCTCTCCGAGGACCAACGCCGAAACCTGGTGGGCGAGTTCCTCGACGCCGCGTTCGGCGGCCTGGACACCGCCGCCGAGTTCACCGGAATCATGCGCTCAATGACCCCGGAGCTGCCCGACAACGCCGACACCGAACAGGTCGAGTCCTGGATCGAGTTGGCCGAACTGTCCCAGGACTCCGATTTTCGCGCCGTCGTACGCCGTCTGGCCGGGCACCACGCGGCCATGTATGCCCAAGGCGATCCGACCGGCCCGCGCCGCGACCCGGCGGCGACGGTCCGTGACCACGTCGCCCCGGCTCTGGCAGCCGGCATCGCCCCGGCCTCGCTCCGGGCGGACCCGGTCGTCGAGACGGTCATGACCCGGTACGCGCACGATGTCGGGCACCCCGACGACACCGACCTCCGCCATCGGCTGCTGACCCTGCTGGAGACCGCGAACGACCCTCGTCGCCTGCGGTACGCACAACTGCTCGCGGTGATCAACGCCTGGCCTCCCCCGGACGACCCGACACCGGCCCTCACCTGGTTCACCGAGGCGTTGCGCGCTCGGTTGCCGGCGTAGGCGCGCCACGCACGCCACACCTCTGATGCGGTCGCACCAGGCCGAACCTAGACTGACGAATGCTCGAAATGTCCTGAATGAGGGAGATATGCAACATGGCCAAACGAGGAAACAAGCGCCGCGCCCGCAAGAAGAAGAACGCCAACCACGGCAAGCGCCCCAACGCCTGAGCCGAGCGAGCAAGCGAGCGACCGAGCGAGCAAGCAAGCAGCCGAAAGGGCGCGGCCTCCGCGCCCTGCAGGTGTCCAGACCCTGGCAAGTGTCCACGCCCTCCAAGTGTCCACGTCCTGCGGGCATATCGGCGCCCTCCAGGTGTCCGTGCCCTGCGGGTACCCGGTGCACCGCCCATCTCGGACGCCGATCCGACTCGGCGTCCGCTGCCCGGACCGTCGCGGTCGCGACGGCCAGACGTGCCCGGCCGGGTACAGCCTCCAGCCGCTACCATCCGATCCGGATGCGCTGGTGTGCCGCCGGACCACACCGTCCAGCCCGGACCCTGCCCCATCGTCGAGCCCTGCTGTGGCCGGTCTCCCGCCGGATCGCCGCCGCTCATGAACCACGCCCCCTGTTCCGGCTACGGCCGGAGCGGGGGCGGTTTCGTGCATCCGAGGTCAGTCGAGTGGCGTGGACTGGTGTGCCGCCGCGATGGCGTCAATCCGAGCCGCAAGGTCAAAGTCTGCCTCGGTCAACTTGTAGTCAGCGTCATGGGTGGTGACTGCGATGTTCAGGTGGTCGATCCGTAGATCAATGTCCGCGTGATGGCCAATGCGCCGTTCACGGTCGGCGATGTGAACGATCATCGCGACACCCGCGTGATACCGAATGTCGACCCTGCGGTGGATCTCGTCCCCGTCCCGTGTCCACTCCGGCAGTTCAGCCAGCCGCTTCGTGATCTCCTCGTCCGTCAACGGCTTCGGTACGCCTGCCACGTCATCCCCTCTCAGTCACCGGGGCCAGCACCTCCGCAAGGTCCCGGCCAATCGGGGCATCCTGCCACGGGCGCATCACCCGCTCCAGAGTGACCAGTTCACGAGCCATGCGTGCGGACCGCGTCTCGACGGCGATCGTCGCAACTGTGCGGGCAATCTCCACGGCCTGGTCCGGCTCGCGTGCGGCTGCGGCGGCTGTCGCCTGCCGTGCCATGTACACCCCGCGATCGCGGCGGGCAGTCTCCGGAACGATCGCGAGCACCTGCGACCACAGAGCGCCTGCCTCCTCCCCGAGACCGAGTCGTCCGTAGCAGGTGGCCCGCTGCACTTCGAGGTATCCGGGTGTCCGGCGACAGGCATTGCCCCAGGGCAGATCGTCGTCGACCCGCGGCAGCAGTCGGTCGGCCTGGTCGATGAGTTGGTCGACCAGGCCGCGGTCACCGGTGAGGCTGGCGCCATGGGCCTGCTGCTGCATGGCCATGATTCGCACCTTCGGGACGAGCTGGTCGGCGTCGTCGAGTGCGGCTTCGCAGAGGTCGACGACTGCATGTCCGTCGCCCAGATCGGTGCGAACCTGGGCCTGGTTGACGAGCGAGTATCCGATGAGGTGTGGGTCGCGGGACCGCGTCGCAATCTCCTGGGTGATGCCGCGCCAGAAGGCTGCGCCGTCCATGTCGCCAGCGTCCTGATACAGCCAGCCGACGAGCGCCGCGTAGGCCGCGCCGACCCGTAGAAGGCCGCGGCGGGTCTCTCCTTTCGCGGACCGCACGAGCTTATCGATCAGCTGATACTGCGCCGACACCGTACCGATCAGGTCGTGGGGGCCGAGGAACATGTCTGCCCGGTAGTGCCCTTCCAACTGCTGCTGGAAGTAGTCGATCAGCGCGGGGTCGACGTGCTGCGGCGCCACGGGCCCGGCAACAAGCGCGGCCGCGGTGACGGAGACGAACGCGCTGCGCTTCACTTCTGCCTCTTCGTGGTGCTCGGGCCGGATCCAGCCCGGCGGGGTAGTGAATCCGAGGTCTTCAGGCCACCGGCCGAGTGCATCGTGAATGACGATCGCGGTCTCCTCGGCCGGCCAGCCGGGCCGCTCGCCCTCCCACCGCCGCCACGTCCTCGCAGATACCGTGAACTGTCTGTCGTCGAGGAGAGCTTGCCCGTGCTCGGTGATGGCTGTCGCGGCGGCCTCGATCGTCCGCCACCCAGCGCGGAGCCGCGCGGCTCGTAGCGCATCGTTGCGACTCATGGGTTCAGTCTGGGGTGTCATAGTCCGCGCTCCCGGCCATGGCCGCTACGTGGCCATGCGCGGCCATGCGACGGCCTATTCGCTGCTCACCGTGCACGCACATCATCAGGGTGTAAGGGCAGGGCGGTACAGCGATCCGGCTGGATGCCCCTCAATCGACGTAGGCCAGGGGCCGATATGGCGATGACGATCAAGGTGTACGAGGTCGACCGGTACGGTAGGACACGCGTCATCCGCCCGGAAGCCGAGGTCACACCGCTCAAGACCGTGGACCAGTCGTCCGCGTACCCGATCTGCGAGTGCGACCAGTGCAAGAAGGACCGCGCATGACCGCCCAGACAAAGAGACCACCCGCGCCGGACGCCGCGTACCGCACCTGACTCGGCCACACCACCACCTGCGCCACCTGCCGCGCCGGCGCCTCGTGCCTGACGGCTGTACGGCTCGGCCGCGCCTGGCGGGAGGCCCGCCGGTGAGAACCGAATCGACGGGCATCATCCCCTGCTACTGCTGGGACATGGACCTCGAAACCAGCGCGCGCTGCACCCTGGAGCCCGGCCACTACGACCGGTTTACCCGTCCGTCGCGGGACCGCCCATGTGTCTCGTGGCCCGCTGAGTCCGTGCCGCACCAGTCATGACCCCAGCTGCGCACGAGACGGCATGAGGTGCGCGACTGGCCGGTGCCCTGGCGGGGCGAGTCACCATCACGCGAAACGATGAGGGTGGCACGTTCCGAGCTGAGCCGTGCGTCGCCCCGCGCGCCGGACGGTCGTTCATACCGCATTGGCACTCACCGAACGGAGACTCATGGCAGGCATTGAGTATGAGGCGAAGGTCCTGGACATCGACCCCGCGAAGACTTCCCGACTCATCATCGACGCCGGTGGCGCCCAGCAGGGCGAGCCCCGGCGCATGCGCCGATACGTGTACGACACCGTCCCGGCTGTCCCCGGGCGGTGGGTCCGGCTGCGCGACACCGGCGCCGGTATCACTCTGTGCGTCAAGCAGATCTCGACGGACGCGGTCGACGGAACCCACGAGACCGAGGTCGCAGTCGACTCCTTCGAGGAGGCAAACGCGCTCCTCGGTCTGATCGGCCTGACGCCGCGCAGCTACCAGGAGAATCGACGCACCTCCTACACGCTCGGCAACGTCCGTCTGGAACTCGACGAGTGGCCCCGTATCCCGCCGTATCTGGAGATCGAAGCGGACAGCGAGGCACAGGTCTGGGACACGGCCGCCGCGCTCGGGATCGACCGCGAGTGTCTGACGTCCATCAACACCACGAAGGTCTACGGGCTGTACGGCATCGATCTGGACTCCATCGTCGACCTGCGTTTCGAGTAGGTCGACACCCGTTACTCCCGGCCGGGGCACACGGCCCCGGCCGGCACGGAGAGGGGGCATCATGCACGATCCGAAAGACGTCCCGGTCGAGGTCAGACCGGACCGCACTTTGCGCGTGAAGATCATCGACGCGTGCGGCCTCGCCTGCTCGTTCTGCCACAACGAGGGAACGCCCGTCACATCTGACAACACCGACCGGTCCGCCGACCGGTTCAGCGGCACCCCGGGCCGTTCCGGTCGCGTCTCCATCTACCTCCACACCAACGGCGCCAACTTCCTGCCGGCCCGCATCCCCGCCGACGCCGATTTCGCCCTCGCCCTCGCCGCGATGCGCGGCAGCCTACCGACGAGCGAAGTGCACTTCACCGGTGGGGAACCGACGCTTCACCCGGACTTGCCTGGCCTGATCAGGATTGCCCGGCGTCTGGGGCTCACGGTTGGACTCACCTCGAATGGGGAGAACGGCGCCGCGGTCCTGCCCGCCGCCGCCGAGGCTGGCCTCGACCGCATCAACCTGTCCGTGTTCGGCACCACGCCCGGCGAACTGGCCTCAGTGCAGGCCCCGCGCCTCGCCTCTCCGAAGCTCGCCGAGCGCAAGCTCGCCGCCCTCGATGCCACAATCGAGGCCGCGACCGCCCATGGGGTCAAGGTGTCCGCGAACATCGTGATCCCCTCGCATGACCACGTTGAACGCGTGCTGCGAATCATCGAGCGGCATGGCCGCTCCGTCGTGGTGCGGATGCTCGTGTCTCTGGAGGACGGCGGTGCCTCGCTCGACGCCGTGCAGGCCGTCGTCGATCACCTTGGCGCAACGCCGGTCCGGCGCATCGTCACGGCCGGAGCGTCGGATCAGCGGGTGCGCTACCGCCTGCCGGACGGGCGGACGCTGTACGCAAAGAGCATCCGCCCCGTGCGCCTGCCGGAGACGTGCGCCGACTGCCGGTTCAACAACCCCAACGACTGCCAAGAGGGGTACTACGGGGTCCGCATGTACCGCGCCACCGACGGGCCGTTCATGGTCGGCGTGTGCATCCAACGTATGGACCTGTGCCTCACGCTCGGCGAGTTCGTCATGAGCCAGCGGTGCCGGGAGGTTGCAGCCTTCCGCGACGACGAAGCCGCACGGCTGGCCCGCCTGTATGCGGTGCGAGCGCCAACGGTGCAGCCCGGAACGTAGCGCCTCCCAAGCTGGCCCCGGCCGTCGACTGGCCTGGGCTACTCCCGTACGAGGTCGGCGAGCGGTACACGGTTCTATCGACCGTACGTACGAGGGTTACCCGTGCGCATGGTCTTGGTCACCTCTGTGGGGATGTGGCATCCATGTGGCATCGATCATGGAAACGGCCCCCCGGTCGACCGTGACCGGGGGGCCTAAGCAGGCTTTCACCTGCGGTTTCCTACTGTGGGCGCGGACGGTTTCGAACCGCCGACATCTGCTTTGTAAGAGCAGCGCTCTACCCCTGAGCTACGCACCCGTGGATGAGGCAACAGCGTACATGGCTCACGGCCCACGGGCACAAACGGTTCCGGGGTGGTAGCGGGCGGGGAGGCAGGGGCCCGGCGGCGGCGCGGGCGGGCCGGGTGGGATTCCGGGGGGATATCCCCACCCCTTTTACGGTAGCCGTCCGGATTCTGGCGGGTGGGCCGGTCTCCGTAGGGTGAAGCCCACACCGTCGGGGACCACCCGTCGTACGACCTGGGGGAAAGATCATCGTGGCACTCCGTACCCGCACTCTCATCGTGTCCAGTGGGGCCGCGCTTCTCGGGCTCGTCCTCACCGGCTGCGGCAGTACGGACTCCGCCGACGCGCCCGCCGAGCACAAGTCGTTCGCGCTCAGCGGGAAGACGCTGACCATCCGCTCCGGGAGCACGTCCCTGGAGCTCGTGCCCGCCGATGTTCACAAGGTCGAGGTGACACGTCGGGTCGACGGCTGGGTGGTCCTCGGGAACGGGCCCGATCCCAAGTGGACGATGCAGGACGACACGCTCACGCTGCGGGTGAAGTGCAAGGCGATCATCAGCGACTGTGCCTCGCAGCACCAGGTGAAGGTGCCGCGCGGGGTGACTGTGATCGTCAAGGGCGACAACGGGAAGGTCGTCGCGTCCGGCTTCGACACGCCCCTCACCCTCCACTCCGGCAACGGGAAGGTGACCGTCCGGGATTCCAGCGGGCCGCTCAAGCTGGAGAGCGACAACGGCGCCGTCGTCGCCGAAGGGATCTCGGCCACGTCCGTGTCGGCGCGGTCCGACAACGGCATGGTACGGCTGGGGTTCACCTCCGTGCCTGATCTCGTGGAGGCCGACAGCGACAACGGAGAGGTCGCCGTCGATCTGCCTGGCGGATCCGTGAGGTACGCGGTGAGCGCCACCGCCCGCAACGGAAGCATCTCGGTGGACGCGCCACGCAGCGATGACAGCCCTCATGTGGTGAAGGCCCACAGCGGCAACGGCCGAGTCACGGTGCGAAGCGTGAACTAACCGGCCCGTGTGTTCGTCCTTACCTGGTGGGAGAATGATCCGGGCAGGGCGAATCGGCACGGGAGAGGGATGTGACGGCGACACACGCGCGGCCGCGGGCGAGAGCGGGTGGGAGTTCCGCCGTCGGGAATACCCCTGCCAGGGATGTCGCTGTCAGGGACGTCGTTGCCAGGACCGTCAGGAACGTCAGAGGTGTCAAAGGCTCCAGAGGTGTCAAAGGCTCCAGAGGTGCCAGGGGGGTCGGGGATGTCCTCCTGCTGATGTTGCTGCCCGTGCCGCTGCTCGCCGCCACGTTGCCCGCCTCGTTCGCCGGGGGCGGTACGCGGCGCTGGTTCGGCGGGCGCGGGGAGAGTCAGCGCGCCGAGGCACAGGCCGCGAAGGACGCCGCCGCCGCCGCTTTCTACGAGCTGGACACGGCTCAGCGCGATCTGCGGATCTCGATCGAGACGATCACCGCGGTGGACAGTTCGCCCGGTGCGCGCAAGGCCGTGGACGACTTCGCCGCTCTCGGACGGCGGATCGACGAGGCCAGTCATACGTACATCACCGCGGTCGATGCGCACGACCTGGACCGGGACGATCTGGAACCGGCGGTCGCGGCTCAGGCCAGGACCGAGCTGACCAGGTCCAAGGACGAGCTGGTACGGGTCAAGGGCGAGCTCGACCGGTTCGCGCAGGGCCTCGGGCCGCTGCTGGGCAACGCGGAGACGCAGCTCGCCCGGCTCGCGCCCGCCGTGGAACGAGCCCGGCAGGCGCTCCTCGGTGCGAGCAACGCTCTCGACGCGGTGCGGGCGTCCGGACTGCGAGCGGACGATCTCGCCGCGCGGCTGGCCGCCCTCGCTCCTGAACTGACCAAGCTCAACCAGGGCGCCGGCCGGCACGGTGTTCCGGAGACCTTGCAGCGCGCCGACCGAGTGCTGCGCGATGCCGAGGCGGTACGTGCGGAGGCCGCCCAGCTGCCCGAGCGGGCCGCCGAGATCGATCACCGGTTGGTGTCGTTGCGGACCCGCGCCCAGGCGTTGACGACCCGGACCGGCTCGGTGGAGCCGGTGCTGAGCGAGCTGCGGCGGCGCTTCTCGGCGGCGTGCTGGCAGGACCTGCAGCCGGTGCCGGAGCAGGCGGCGACCAATGTGCGGCAGGCCGAGGAGAAGCTGAAGGAAGCGGCCAGGGCGCGGGACGAGCAGCGGTGGGCCGACGCGACGTCCCGGCTGAGCACGGTCCGCGCCCTGCTGAACGCCACGGACGAGGCGGTGTCCGCGGCCGGTGACCGGCTGCACCGGCTCAACGACGTGGCCAAGGACCCGCAGCAGGAGATCCAGCGAACCCGCTTCACGATCCGGGACGCCCAGCGCCTGGCCATGGCGGGGCGCAGCACGCCCGATCCGCGCCATGCCCGTCCGCTGGACGACGGTGTGGCCCGGCTGGAGCGCGCCATCGCCGGGCTGGAGGGGCGCCACCCGGACTACTGGCACTTTCTGACCGAGACTGAAGCCGTGCGTCGGACGGCTGCGCGGGTGGTCTCCGAGATCCGTGAGGAGCGCGGGGCGGGCAGCTGATGTGCGGGCGGGACGGCCAGGGGCGTCCCCGATGCGCCGGGCCGGTCCGCGCGGCCCTGCTGATGTGCGGGGGCAAGGTCGTGGGCGGATCCTGGTAATACGCCCGAAGGAGACCGGAGACCGACATGGCCAGCCATGTACTGCACGCCACCGGACGACACACTCCCCGACACCCTCGTAGGGTCACCCAGCTCGACAAGCACCTGCCGATCGATCACCGGCTCAGCAGCGTCTACCGGGTCGGGGCGGGGCTGATGGGGCTGGTGCTGCTGGCCTTCGGGATCCTGGGACTGATCGACGAGATCGGTTTCTTCAGCACCGGCGGGGCCACCGTCGCGGGCCTCAACACCAATGGCGCCCTCAGCGTCCTGTCCATCTGCGTCGGCCTGCTGCTGTTCATCGGGATGGTGATCGGCGGCAACTTCGCCTCGACGCTCAACATGGTTCTGGGCATCGCCTTCATCCTCAGCGGCTTCGTCAACCTCGCGCTGCTCGACACCGCCTACAACTTCCTCGCCTTCCACCTTCAGAACGTGCTCTTCAGCTTCGTGGTCGGCCTGATGCTGATGGTCTTCGGGATGTACGGGCGGGTCAGCGGCGGCCTGCCCCACGACAACCCGTACTGGCGGGCCCGCCACCCCGACGAGGTCGAACGGGAACTGCGGATGGACCGGAAGGCGACGAACGCGTCGATGCCGGTCGTTCGCCGTCGCTGAGCCGCCCGCCCGGCCCGCCCGCCCGACCCGCTCGCCGCGCAGCCCTGCTCCCTGCCCACCTGGGCCGGTGCCGGATAGCCTGGGCACATGCCTCGTTACGAGTACCGCTGCCGCTCCTGCGGAGACACGTTCGAACTCAGCCGCCCGATGGCCCAGTCCTCGGATCCGGCCTCCTGTCCCGCAGGGCACGCCGACACCGTGAAACTGCTGTCCACCGTGGCCGTGGGTGGTTCGTCGGCCAAGTCCGCGCCCGCCGCCCCGTCGGCCGGTGGCGGAGGGGGCGGTGGCGGCGGCTGCTGCGGCGGGGGTTGCTGCGGCTGACAGCCGGGGCGGGCCACGGGAGTCGGATCAGCAGGCCGGACGGTAGCGCCGGAACACGCAGAGCGGCCGGCCACCGGGCTTCGACCCCGTGCGGTACAAGAAGCGCAACACCGTCGAGCGGGCGGTCGACAAGCTACAACAGTTCCGGGCCGTCGCCACCCGGTACGGCAAGCGCGGATACGTCTGCCTGGGCACCGTCACCGCTGCCGCAGTCATCCATCCGTCTCCGATCGTGATCGGAGACGCGGCGGGTCTGTCCGTCTGTCCGGAGGCCGCCAAACCGTCCAATCTCCCCGTTTACGAGCACTTCGGCTTCACCGTGCGCGAGGAGGCGCGACTGCCGGGAGGCGGTCCGGTGCTGTGGGCCATGCGGCGCGAACCCCGCCGCCCGGCCGGCGTCCGAGGACCGTCCGGCGGGCTCTTGACGGAGCCAAAGCCGCATCTCGGCAAGGGCGACCGCGCCGTGGCAGACGTACGCTCTCCTGTCGTACCAGGTCGCCACGGCGCCGTCGCCCCGGCGCGGACACGCCTCAGCGCCTACGGGACAGCGTCAGCCCGTCCGACACGGTGAGCAGCACGCTGTCCATCCGCTGATCGGCGGCCACGTGGTCGTTGAACTCCTTGATCGCCGCCGCTCCGCCGGTCGCCCGGGGGTCGGTCACCCCACCGTGGAAGAGCACGTTGTCCGTGACGACGAGACCGCCCTGCCGCATGCGGGGCACCAGCTCCTCCCAGTACGGGATGTAGTTGCCCTTGTCCGCGTCGAGATAGGCGAGATCGATGTGCGGCTCGGCCGGCATCGCCCGCAGGGTGTCGAGCGCGGGGGCGATGCGCAGCTCGATCCGGTCGGCGACGCCCGCCTTCTCCCATGCCTGCCGACCGTAGGCGGTCCACTCCTCCGAGATGTCGCAGGCGATCAGCCGCCCGTCGGCGGGCAGCGCCTGGGCCATCGACAGGGCGGAGAAGCCGGTGAACGTCCCGACCTCCACGATGTGCCGGGCCCCGGTCAGCCGGACGAGAAAGGCGAGCAGCGGTCCCTGTTCCTCGGCCGACTGCATGCCCGCGTGCTCCGGCAGGCGGGCGTACGTGGTCTCGACGAGCTCGCGCTGCACCGCGTCGAGCGGTGGATTGTGCGCCAGCATGTACGCGTACAGCTCGTCCGTGATCTTGGTTTCGTTGCCCTTGGTCATCACATGCTCCTCATCGGTCCTGCCGGGCCCGCGCTGCCCCGTCCCCACAGGCTGCGGGAAGTGGGCGAGAACGCGGTGACTGTAGTCGCTGGTCACCACCGGTACGCGGGATCGGGCGCGGATCGGGCGCGCGTCGGATCCGGAGCAGCCACGGATCGGGCGCGCGTCCGTGGGAGGTGTCAGAACACCTGTCCCTGGCCCGAAGCCCGCAGGAAGTGCCGCAGGATTTCCTCTCCCGCCGCCACACCGTGCCCGACCGTCACCTCGACGTGCGGGGCGCTCCAGCCGGTGTCGGCGAGTTCACCGTGGGCCGGGCGCCAGGCGCGGTCGGCGGCGAGGAGCAGGTCGGCGTCGAGGAGGCTGTCACCGGCGGCGAGGGTGAGCGCGGCGCCGGTGCGCCGGGCGACCTCGTTCATGGCGGCGCTCTTGGTGAGCGGGCCCGGCACGGCGTAGATCTTGCGGCCCTGGAGGGAAACCGTCCAGCCTCGGGTCTGCGCCCACTCCCCCAGTTCCTCGACCCAGCCCTCGGGCAACAGCGGGCGTTCGACGACCAGATAGGCGAAGAGGTCCTCGGCGACGCGCTCCTTGAGCAGCCAGGCGGGGTCGGCCGCCGCCAGGAGATGGGCGCGGACCTCGGCGAGCGAGGCGCATTCGTCGGCGAGCCTGCGGGAGACCCGCGTGTGCCAGTCGGGGTCGGATTCACCGTCGACGAGAAGGTGTCCGCCGTTGGCACAGATCGCGAACCGCGGTGCGGGGCCGGGGAGATGGATGCGGCCGTACTGCTCGCGGGTGCGGGTGGTCGTCGGGACGAACACCGTGGAGCGGGCGAGCCCGTCGAGCAGTGTCGCGGCCGTCTCGGTCAGATAGGAGAGCGGCTTGCGGTCGTACACCTCTACGCAGAGCAGCCGGGGGGCCTCGGCGTCAGGCATGGGGAGCTGGAGCGCCGCCGCCGAATAGATGAGGGTGCGGTCGAGGTCACTGGCGACCAGTGTCAGGGGGGCTGCCGAAGCGGCGGGGGCGGGTGGCGTGGCCGGGGCGACCGCGGTGGCGGGAGCGATCGGTGCGGCCGGGGCCGCCGGGCTCGCCCGGGTGGCCCGCGGCGTCGACGTCGCCGGGGTCACCGGAGCAGCCGGACTCGCTGGAGTCGACGGAGCACTCGCAGTCGCCGCGGTGGCCGGGGTCGTCACTTGGACTCCACCGCCTTGCCGTCCGCGCCCGTCGCGCCCCTGGTGTACTTCGGGTGGATCAGACCGACGCAGGTGTAAGGGAGTCCGTCGACCTCCTCGACCGGGACGCCCCGCTGTTCGGCCAGCAGACGGATGTGCTCAAGGTCCGCGCCCGCACCGCGCTTGGCGAGGATCTTCCACGGGACGCGGCGCAGCAGTACGCGGGTCGTCTCGCCGACACCCGGCTTGACCAGGTTCACATCATGGATTCCGTACTCCTCGCTGATGCGCTCCACGGCGGCCCAGCCCTCCCAGGTCGGGGCACGGTCGGCCGCGAGCAGCTCCTTCACCTCGGCGTCCACGACGTCGACGACCTCGTCGAAGTGGGTGGCGACGGTGTCCAGGAAGTGGCCGGACACATCACTGTCCGCGAGCTCCCGGTAGAACTTCGCACCGTGGAAGTCGTCGGGGCCGACCAGGTCGGAACGGAGAACGGTCCGCGAGATCAGCCCGGACACGGTGGAGTTGAGGCAGGCGGACGGAATGAGGAAGTCCGCGCGGGTGCCATAGGTACGGACGCAGCCGCCGGGGTCGGCCAGAACCGCGATCTCGGGGTTGAAGCCGTCGAACCCGGCGAGCGCCGCGGTCAGTTCACGGCTGATCGCGCCCTTGCCGGTCCAGCCGTCGACGAAGACGACATCCGCCGGATCGTGGTGGGCGGCCAGCCAGCGCAGGGCGTTGGCGTCGATGCCGCGGCCCCGCACGATCGAGACGGCGTAGTGCGGCAGGTCGAGCCCGTGCCGGTGCCGGGCCCAGCGGCGCATGAGTACGCCGACGGGGGTGCCGGCCCTGGCGAGCGAGACCAGGACGGGGCGGGGGGTTCGCTCGGCGAGGACCGTCTCGGTGACGGTGCCGACGGCGCGGGCGACGCGGGCGGCCGACAGATCCAGCGCCGCCTTGAACAGGTCCTGGTACTGGGCGGACGGCTGGTACTCGACGGGCAGCGACTCGGCGTAGTGCGCGCCACCGCTCTGTATCGCCTCCTCGCGCTCCTCGGTGGGCGCCTCCAGTTCGACGTCCGAGAGGTCCTGGAGCAGCCAGCCGACGTCGTCCGGCGCGTAGGAGGAGAAGGCGGGGCCGCGGAGGGGCTCGGGCAGCATGGGGGGTTCCTGCCGTTCGGAGGCGTACGGGGGGAGGCCCGCCGCGGTGCGTGAGGCGGCGTACGACGGGACGTACGAGGGGACGACGACGAGCAGCACGTGGTCGGTATGTGCGCCGAGCTGCACCAACAGGCCGTCGGGAGCGTGGAGTTCGGGAGTGTCGGCGGTGGAGTCGACGGCCACGACGACGGCGTCGAAACCAGCACCCGCGACGTTGTACGCGTACCGGTCACCGGGTCCGTCGGCCGGGTTGTCATGGGCCGGGAAGACCAGCCGGGTACGTATCGCATAGCCGGGGTCGTCCACCGCGAGGACGGGGGAACGTGTGGTGGTGGAGTACCGCACCTCGGCGTCGGTGTGATCCTCCAGGGCCGTGCCCAGGCGGAGGGGGGCGTACATCAGCTCTTCGAAGCCGAGGACAAGCACGCGTCGGGCGTCGCCCAGTGCTGTGGCGATACGGGCGGCCATGGCCGGAAGGACCCGCTCCAGGGCGGCCCGGTGGGCGGGGGTGAAGCCGTGCCGTCCGCCGTCGGGCACACCGGCGGGCCACTGGAGGTCCACCCGGGTGCACAACCCGCGCCCGGGTTCGACGTCCGCGTCCGCAGCGGCGGAACCCGCTGCTGAAGGAAGGGCGGCATCGGTTGCGACGGCCGCCTCCGGGGCGGCGGAACCCGCTGCCGAGAGAACCACGGCGCCGGTTGCCCGCGACCTTGCGGAGGCCGTCGCTTCGGTGACCGGCTCCCCCGGGCTCACCGGACCGGCCGGTCCCGGCCTCGCGGAGCGTGCCTCCTCCTGTGCGGCGACCAGTGCCTGGCCCTTCTCCAGGACGCCCTCGGGGAGGGTGACGGTGCCGGAGCTCCTCGTCACCAGGTCGACGCGTGCGCCGATCTCCGCGGCGAACTCGGTCAGCCGCCCGTGGTCGGCCGCCGACCGCATGTCCACCAGGGCGACGACGACGTAGCGGCTCCGCGGGTACTGCTCGTGCAGCGCGCGGATGGTGTTGAGCACGGTGTTGCCCGTGGAGAACTCGTCGTCCACCAGCACCAGCGGCGCGCCGGCGCTCAGACCCGCATCCGCGCCCGCGTCCGCACCCACGCCCACACCCGGATCCGTGTCCGCACCCGTGTGCACCTCTGCGCCCGCACCCGCTTCGGCTTCTCCGCCTGTCGGGCCGCAGTCGCCCGCCAGCAGGGCCGGGTTCTCCGGGAGCAGCAGATGGGAGGTGGCGTGCGAGTGCGACTCCTCGAAGCCTCCCGCGCGCTCCACACCCTCGACGGGGCGACGCGTCGAGTGGAGGTACGGCGCCACCCCGAGCCCGTCGGCGACCGCGTGCCCGAGACCGGTGGCCGTCTCCGCGTAACCGAGGACCACCGCCCGGCACGCCGCGGCGTCACCGAGGAGTTCGCGCACCCGTCGGCCGAGCTCGAAGCCGGCGGCGTACACCACGGAGGGCTTCTGCGGCACGTGCTTGCCGAGCACGTTCGACACGAGCAGATGGGCCCGCTTGGGGTTGCGGCGCAGGGCGAGGCCCAGCAGTTCCCTCAGCTCCTTGTCGCCGTCGGGGCTCCCGCCGCCGACGAGCTCGACGCCCAGTCGCTCCGCCACCCAGCTGCCCGACCACACCACGTTCGCTGCCTCTTTCCCTGCTGCGCGCTCGCTCATCGAGACACACCCGTTCCGCGAGACACACCCGTTCCGCGGAGCCCTCTCACCCCATGGAGCCGACTCACCCGGCGGAACCCTCTCCCCCCTTGACACCCGCGCACTCCCCGAGCCGCGCTCATTCCGCGAGGCCCGCGGCCAACAGCTCCACGAAGCCGACGTCCTCCCTCGCCACGCCGAAGACCTCGGCCCGCTGCAGGGTCCGCTCGGCCCAGGCGCGGTGCGGCTTCACCTCGTTCATCTTGTTCGTGTACGCCGAGCGCATGACGCCACCGCCATCACGCTCCGGCCGCAGGATGTCCTGTGCGTCGCTGAACTCCTCATGACTGACGACGGACAGCGCATGCACGGGCGCGACGTGCGACGGATGGATGCAGGTCTTGCCGAGCAGGCCGTTGGCCCGGTCGAGCTCGATCTCGCGCAGCAGTCCGTCGAGGTCGTGCTCGATCAGTGCCGTGCGCAGTTCCTCGGCCCGCCCCTCCAGGAAGGGACTGCGACGCAGCTGGGGTTTGAACATGCGCTCCTGGAGCCGGAAGTACTCCCACACCGGCCCGGTGATCGTGAAGCCCGTACCGTCCGCCCGGCCCAGGACATTGACCACGTCGCCGATGACGGCGGCGACGATCTGTACGTCGTACGCCGTCATGTCGGGCGCCCTGCGGAGCCCGTACGCCGAGCAGAAGTCGGTGACGCCGAGCCGCAGTGCGAGGACCCGCTCGCGGTACTTGTCGACGGTGCGGGCTATTCCGCGGAGCGCTTCGCCACGGGTCTCCAGATGCAGCAGCTCGGGCGATTCGAGAACGGGCATCGCGAACAGGCGCTGCCCGCACACCTTCTCGGCGTCGGCGAGTGCCTCCAGGTACGACACGCCGCACTCTTCGGTGAACTTCGGAAGTACAAAACCAGACAACAATCGGACGGTACGACCGAGCCGGCCCACCAGGTCCATTATCTGGCCCGGCTCCCGGACACGGATGAAGAGCAGCGGCACATCGGCACCGCGCGCGTCGAGGTCGGTGAACTGTCTGACCAGGTTCTCCTCGGCACCGACGACCTCGGAGTCGTCGATCGAATCCTCCAGGCACAGCACCATCGACACGACACCGCGCCCGACCTGCTTGATGACGTCGTCAGCAAGCCTCGGCCTGGTGGCAGGGCTGTACAGGGTCGCTCCCAGAGCGGCCGAAAGCACGCGGGCCGGTGAGTCCGCGCCGAATTCGCACGGCTCCTGGAAGAACAGACCCTCTCTCGCAGCGGGCGCAATATGCCCGAAATGACGCATGTGATTCCCCGAACTGCCTGACTGGCCGGACGACGTATGGCCGGTAATAGTACGTACGGACGGGTGTCAACAGTTCCCCGCAGGCATGAATTCCGGGTAACTCGTCCATTTCCCGACGGGTCGACGTACTGCGGACGACGCGGTTCCGACGTGATTCCGACGCACCGCCGGGACACCCGGTACGACCCCCGCGTTGTCCGCGCGGGCAGCCAGCAGGCAGGATGACGGGCATGACGCACGCGATGGTGAAAGGCTCGAACGTCCCTCTGGACGCCTTGGCCGTACAGGCCGTGCTGCGCTGGACCCCGGGCGCCGGGGTTCCGGATGTGGACGCCTCGGCCCTGTTGCTCGGAGCCGGTGGCCGCGTGCGCTCGGACGAGGACTTCGTCTTCTACAACCAGCCCCGTCACCCCTCCGGCCTGGTACGACGGCTGCCGAAGCGCAGCGTCCCCGAAGGGCTCACGGACAGCATCGAGGCCGACCTGGGCGCGCTCGACGCCTCGGTCGAGCAGGTGGTCGTCGCCGCGTCCTCCGACGGAGCCGCATTCGCTCAGGTGCACGATCTGCGCATCCTGCTGTACGACGCGGCATCGGCGGGCGGGGATCCGCTCGCCGTCTTCGATGTGCGGCCGGAGACCGGCGAGGAGACGGCGATCATCTGCGGCGAGCTCTACCGGCGCGGCGATGGCTGGAAATTCCGGGCCGTGGGGCAGGGCTATCCGACCGGTCTGGTGGGTCTGGCGACCGCCTTCGGCATCTCGGTCGACGAGTCGGAGGTCGCGGCGGAGCCCGATCCGTCTCCCTCACCCATGACGGCTCCCTCTCCCGTGGCGGCACCCCCGTCGGCGGCGCCGCCCGCGCCCCCGTTCCCGCCCACACCGACCCCCGACCACGACTCCCAGGTCACGGTCCAGCACCAGCAGCCGGCCTACGGATACCCGCAGCCCGCGGTGGCCCAGCCGGCTCCGCAGCCCGTTCCCCAGCCCGCGTACGGGTATCCGCAGCCGACCGCGGCTCAGCCCGCCTACGGTTATCCGCAGCCGGCCGCGGCCGCCGCGCCCGCCCCCGACCCGAATTTCGTGCTGCCGCCGCAGGGGCCGCAGTTCATACGGTCCTGAGGCAGCCCGACGACAGCCGAGGGGCGGCCCCGCGACGGCCGAGAGCCGACGCCATCTGCCGCCCCGAACCGCCCGCGACCACGCTCCCGTGCCGCCGACGGTCCGGCGCGCCTCTCAGGCCCGGGACTTGTAGCCGCGTCCCCACTGCATGCCCCAGCCGTACAGCCGGTCCAGCTCCGACTGGAATCCGTACACGAACTTCACCTCGCGCCGCACGATCAGCTCGTCCTTGACGTTCTCCACCGTGAACACGGCGCAGGAGCGGGCCTCCGGGGCGTGCTCGTCGAGTTCGATCTCGATCCGCGGACCGTTTCCCGGGTAGAGCGTCACCTTGGCGTGCGTACGGTCGAAGGCCGGCGTCTGGTCGTAGATGTAGACGAAGAACAGCAGCCGTTTGATCTGGTCGCGCTGGTCGAGATTGACGTAGACGGTCTCGCCCGACGGCGCCCCGAAGCGGTCGTCCCCGCTGAGCCGGATGTACGGCGGTACGTTCAGGTCGCCGATGAGGTTGCCCAGCGGCTGGACCACGCCCTTGGTGCCGTCCTTCAGCTCGTACATGCAGCCCAGGTCCAGGTCGACGTTGACCACGCCCTGGGTGTGCGCCTGGACCACATCGGGCTTGAAGAGCTTCATGGGCCGCAGCAGCCGGCCGCTCTGCCGCGACCTGCCCTCGATGTCCGACGTACGCATCCGCCAGGAGAGGTTGACCCGAAGATTGCCGGTCAGCGCGCCCTGTTTGGTGAGCGAGACCGTGGCGTGCCGCTTGGAGAGCACGATGGAGTTGGTCGAGGCGTTGCCCGACTCGAACTGTGCCTCACGTCGCGGCCACAAGTTGTCCCAGAACGCCATCCCCAACCCCCACACGTATCGGTAGAAAAAGTACCCCGGCCCGGTGGCCGTCCCATGCGTCGCACAGGTCACCCACATCACTGCGGGGCGGCCGCCGGGCCGGGTCCCGGTGATACCGGAGAACCGTCGCCGTGCGGACCGCCCCGCTGAGAGCGTTCCTCAATTCCCCCCGGGTCACACCCCGGACGGACATTCCTGCCGGGTCACACCCGGGACGGAACCTCTTCCCTGGAATCCGCGTCGTCGCCCCCGCCCGCGGCCTCCAGCGCCTTGTTGCGCCGGACCGAGGACCAGAAGGACCAGGCGATCAGCACGACGCCGACGAGCCCGGTGATGATCTCGTTGATCTGGTACTGGATGGTGACGAGGAGAATGACGGCCAGCGCGCCGATGGCGTAGTGGGCGCCGTGCTCCAGGTAGACGTAGTCGTCGAGCGTGCCCTGACGGACCAGGTAGACCGTGAGCGAACGGACGTACATGGCGCCGATACCGAGGCCGAGGGCCATCAGCACGATCTCGTTGCTGATGGCGAAGGCGCCGATGACACCGTCGAACGAGAAGGAGGCGTCGAGCACTTCCAGGTAGAGGAACATGAAGAACGCGGCCTTGCCGGAAAGCGCGATCGCGGAGATCTTCTTGCCGCTCTTCCTGGCCTCCTCCTCGGCCTCGGCCTCCCGCTCCTCCTCTTCCTCCAGCTTGTTCTCGAAGAAGCCCGAGAGACCACCGACGATGAGGTACGTGATCAGACCCGCGACTCCGGCGAGCAGAACGGTCTCCGCCTTGTCCGCGTGGCCGCCGCCGTGCTGGTGCGCGTTCGTCGCGACGGTCAGGGCCGCGATCAGCAGCACGATCAGCGCGATGCAGACCGACAGCATGTCGACCTTGCCCAGCTTGGCGAGCGGGCGCTCGATCCAGCGCAGCCACTGGATGTCGCGCTCCTCGAAAATGAAGTCGAGGAAGATCATCAAAAGGAACATGCCACCGAAGGCGGCAATCGCCGGGTGGGCGTCCGTGACGAGTTCCTGGTAGCGGTCGGGCTGGTTGAACGAAAGATCGACCGCTTCGATCGGGCCCATCTTGGCGGTGATGGCCACGATCACGACGGGGAACACCAGCCGCATGCCGAAGACCGCGATGAGCACACCGACCGTGAGGAAGATCTTCTGCCAGAAGGCATTCATCTTCTTCAGGATTCCGGCGTTGACCACCGCGTTGTCGAAGGACAGCGAGATCTCGAGGACGGAAAGGATCGCGACTACGCCGAGAGCCTGCCACCCCCCGTAGAACGCCGCTGCGACCAGGCCGAGCGCGGTAATCGCGAACGACCAGCCGAAGGTTTTCAGAAGCACTGGCTACCCCATCGTGTATGAACGGGTCCCCCCTGGGTGTGTACGGGGCTCCCCCGCGCCGTGCGCGGCTTTACGAAACGTTGACCCCGAAGTCTAGAGCGATACCGCGCAACCCCGACGCGTACCCCTGTCCCACCGCACGGAACTTCCACTCGCCGTTGTACCGGTAGAGCTCGCCGAAGATCATCGCCGTTTCCGTCGACGCGTCCTCGGTGAGGTCGTATCGCGCGAGTTCCTGGCCGTCCGCCTGGTTCACCACGCGAATGAACGCATTGGCGACCTGGCCGAAGGTCTGCCCCCGGTTGTCCGCGTCATGGATCGAGACCGGAAAAATGATCTTGTCGCAGTGCGCGGGCACCTGCGTGAGGTTCACGATGACCGACTCGTCGTCGCCCTCGCCCTCACCCGTGAGGTTGTCACCGGTGTGCTCCACGGAGCCGTCGGGGCTCGTGAGGTTGTTGTAGAACACGAACCATTCGTCGCCGAGCACCCGGCCCGACTGGCACAGCAGCGCGCTGGCGTCGAGGTCGAAGTCGGCGCCCGTGGTGGATCGCGCGTCCCAGCCGAGCCCGACCAGCACCTGGGTGAGGTTGGGTGCGGCCTTGGAGAGGGAGACGTTGCCTCCCTTGGCGAGTGTGACGCCCATGGTGTGTCCTCCCCGAGTCGATGAACCGTCTGTTGAGCCGGTGAACCCTCTGTTGAGCCGGCGAGCCGACTGTTGAGCGTGTCCGGCGCCGCATCCCGTCCGGCGCCGCACGGGATGCGGCGCCGGACGGGATGCATGCCTACGTGACCCGGGCCGCTCCTCGACGGCTCGGCCCGGCCGCGCCTTCTCAGACGTTGACGCCGAAGTCCTGCGCGATGCCGCGCAGCCCCGAGGCGTACCCCTGGCCGATGGCGCGGAACTTCCACTCCGCCCCGTTGCGGTACAGCTCGCCGAAGACCATGGCGGTCTCCGTCGAGGCGTCCTCGCTCAGGTCGTAGCGCGCCAGCTCGCTGTTGTCGGCCTGGTTGACGACGCGGATGTACGCGTTGCGCACCTGGCCGAAGCTCTGCTGGCGGGTCTCGGCCTCGTAGATCGAGACCGGGAAGACGATCTTGTCGACGTCGGCAGGGACGCCGGACAGGTTCACCTTGATGACCTCGTCGTCGCCCTCGCCCTCACCGGTGAGGTTGTCACCGGTGTGCTCGACGGAGCCGTCGGGGCTCTTGAGGTTGTTGAAGAAGACGAAGTTGCCGTCGTTGCCGACCTTGCCCTCCGCGTTCGTCAGCAGGGCGCTGGCGTCGAGGTCGAAGTCACCACCGGTGGTGGTGCGGGCATCCCAGCCCAGACCGACGATGACCGCGGTCAGGTTGGGCGCGGCCTTGGTCAGCGAGACGTTGCCGCCCTTGCTGAGGCTGACTCCCACGAGTCCTCCCATTGGTTTCCTTGGGGGCCGGCGGGCGCCGGCGCCTCCACATTGCGTTGGCATCCGATCAACGAGTGGATCCTAGTGACCGGTTCCCGGCCAAAGCAGGCTTTTGGCCGGGACGCCCGCAGATCCGCCGTTCGCGGGTCAGAGCGCGTCGAGCGCCTTGATGTAATCGTTGAGATCCCGCGCGTCGGGCAGGCCATTGACGACGGTCCAGCGCACCACGCCCTCCTTGTCGATGACGAAGGTGCCGCGCACCGCGCAGCCCTTGTCCTCGTCGAAGACGCCGTACGCCCGCGAGGTCTCGCCGTGCGGCCAGAAGTCCGAGACCAGCGGGTACTCAAGGCCTTCCTGCTCGGCGAAGACACGCAGGGTGTGGATGGAGTCGTTGGAGACGGCGAGCAGCTGCGTGTCGTCGTTCTCGAACTTCGGCAGCTCGTCCCGGAGCGCGCAGAGCTCACCCGTGCACACGCCGGTGAAGGCGAACGGGTAGAACAGCAGCACGACATTCTTCTCGCCGCGGAAGTCGGAGAGCTTCACGGTCCGGCCGTGGTTGTCCTTCAGCTCGAAGTCCGGGGCCTTGGTGCCGACCTCGATCGCCATGAGACGCGTCCCTTCGCTACGTTCACCGGGCTGGGCTGTCCGGGTGTCTCCCACCCTACGCAGGGCCCGCAGCGGGCCACGCGGCGCCCGCACGGGGGCGTCCTGCGCCCCACCCGCCCGCACGGACGGCCGGCGGCCGTACACGGGCAAGCCCCGCCGGCCGTACCGCGCAGAAGGCTCCGGCCACGCGGAAGGCCCCCGGCGGCTCGCGCTCCGGCCACGCGGAAGGCCCCCGGCGGCTCGTGCTCATGCCGTCGGGGGCCTTCGGGGCGAGTGGGTGGCGAATGCCGTTCAGCGCTTGGCCCGGGCCGCCTTCGGTGTGACCAGACGGCTGCCCGTCCAGTCCTTGCCCGCATTGATGCTCTTGGTCTGGGAGAGACCGGCGGTCTGCGCAGACTCGTTGATGTCGCTCGGTTCGACGTATCCGTCACGGCCGGTCTTCGGCGTCATCAGCCAGACCGCGCCGCCGTCCTCGATCAGACCAATGGCATCCACCAGCGCGTCCGTAAGGTCGCCGTCCTCGTCGCGGAACCACAGCAGGACGACGTCTGCGACGTCGTCGTAGTCCTCATCGACGAGTTCCTGGCCGATAGTGGCCTCAATGCCCTCACGGAGCTCCTGCTCGACGTCGTCGTCGTAGCCGATCTCCTGGACCACCTGTCCGGGCTCGAACCCCAGGCGTACTGCCGGGTTGGTCCGCTCCTCCGCGTGGTCCGCGGTCGCGCTCACGGGTTGCCTCCTGATCATGTTTCGGAAAATGCTGCAGCCACGCGCGTGCGCGGGGCGTTGGCCGTAGTCCACACGGGAGCGGCGGATCGCGCAAGTACCCAGCGTCCGAGACCGCCTAAACGGTGACGTTCCCTGCCACGTCGCCGCACTGTCGGCAGGTCCCCTGCGGGGGCCGCGCTACCGTCCACACCCTTTACGTCCTTCCACAGCTTATGCCGTTTCGGTCCGCCATTCGGAGTCGAACATCCTTTGGGAACGCTTGGACGGGTTGGGCGTATGGTTGCGGTTTGGACCAGCCCATCCCCGCGCTCCGGACGTGATGTCTCACAACACGGCGGTTACCTCTCGGTAGAGATGACGTTTACGCCCTCGCGGTACACGATGGTGATGGCGTACATGCATACACCTCGGGGGCATGCCCTCCCGTGGCCAGGCCCTGTAGAGCAGCACCGAACAGCGAAGGAACAGCGTGGCTTCCGGATCCGATCGCAACCCGATCATCATTGGCGGCCTGCCCAGCCAGGTCCCGGACTTCGATCCCGAAGAGACCCAGGAATGGCTCGACTCGCTCGACGCCGCGGTCGACGAGCGAGGCCGTGAGCGGGCCCGTTACCTGATGCTCCGGCTCATCGAGCGTGCGCGCGAGAAGCGCGTCGCCGTGCCGGAGATGCGCAGCACGGACTACGTGAACACGATCGCCACGAAGGACGAGCCGTTCTTCCCCGGCGACGAGGAGATCGAGCGCAAGGTCCTCAACGCGACCCGCTGGAACGCGGCCGTGATGGTGTCGCGCGCCCAGCGTCCGGGGATCGGTGTCGGCGGCCACATCGCCACCTTCGCCTCCTCGGCCTCGCTGTACGACGTGGGCTTCAACCACTTCTTCCGGGGCAAGGACGACGGTCTGGGAGGCGACCAGATCTTCTTCCAGGGACACGCCTCTCCGGGCATCTACGCCCGCGCCTTCCTGCTCGACCGGCTGAGCGAGGCGCAGCTCGACGCCTTCCGCCAGGAGAAGTCGAAGGCGCCGAACGGTCTGTCCAGCTACCCGCACCCGCGGCTGATGCCGGACTTCTGGGAGTTCCCGACGGTCTCGATGGGCCTCGGCCCCCTCGGCGCGATCTACCAGGCCCGGATGAACCGCTACATGGAGGCGCGCGGCATCGCCGACACCTCCAAGTCCCATGTCTGGGCCTACCTGGGCGACGGCGAGATGGACGAGCCCGAGTCGCTCGGCCAGCTCTCCATCGCCGCCCGTGAGAGCCTGGACAACCTGACCTTCGTGGTCAACTGCAACCTGCAGCGCCTCGACGGCCCGGTGCGCGGCAACGGCAAGATCATCCAGGAGCTGGAGTCGCAGTTCCGGGGTGCCGGATGGAACGTCATCAAGCTGGTCTGGGACCGCTCCTGGGACCCGCTGCTCGCGCAGGACCGCACGGGCATCCTGGTCAACAAGCTGAACACCACGCCGGACGGCCAGTTCCAGACGTACGCCACCGAGTCCGGCGCGTACATCCGTGAGCACTTCTTCGGGGACGACCCGCGGCTGCGCGACATGGTCAAGGACATGACCGACGACCAGATCCTGCACCTGGGCCGCGGCGGTCACGACCACAAGAAGGTCTACGCGGCCTACGCGGCGGCCAAGGCCCACAAGGGCCAGCCGACGGTGATCCTGGCGCAGACGGTCAAGGGCTGGACGCTGGGGCCGAACTTCGAGGGCCGCAACGCGACCCACCAGATGAAGAAGCTCACGGTCGAGGACCTCAAGCGGTTCCGCGACCGGCTGCACATCCCGATCACGGACAAGCAGCTGGACGAGGGCTACCCGCCCTACTACCACCCGGGCCGTGACTCGGAGGAGATCCAGTACATGCACGACCGCCGCAAGGGTCTGGGCGGTTACGTCCCGACCCGTGTGGTGCGCGCGAAGCCGCTTGTCCTCCCCGAGGAGAAGACCTACGCGACCGCGAAGAAGGGTTCGGGTCAGCAGTCGATCGCCACCACCATGGCGTTCGTCCGCATCCTGAAGGACCTCATGCGGGACAAGGAGATCGGCAAGCGCTTCGTGCTGATCGCGCCCGACGAGTACCGCACCTTCGGCATGGACGCCTTCTTCCCGAGCGCGAAGATCTACAACCCGCTCGGCCAGCAGTACGAGGCGGTCGACCGCGATCTGCTGCTCGCGTACAAGGAGTCGCCGACGGGGCAAATGCTGCACGACGGCATCTCCGAGGCCGGCTGCACGGCCTCGCTGATCGCCGCCGGTTCCGCGTACGCCACGCACGGCGAGCCGCTGATCCCGGTGTACGTCTTCTACTCGATGTTCGGTTTCCAGCGCACCGGTGACCAGTTCTGGCAGATGGCCGACCAGCTCGCGCGCGGCTTCGTGCTGGGTGCGACCGCCGGTCGTACGACTCTGACCGGTGAGGGTCTCCAGCACGCGGACGGCCACTCGCAGCTGCTCGCCTCGACCAACCCGGGCTGTGTCGCGTACGACCCGGCGTTCAGCTACGAGATCGCGCACATCGTCAAGGACGGTCTGCGCCGGATGTACGGCGGGACTCCCGAGGAGAACGAGGACGTCTTCTACTACCTCACCGTCTACAACGAGCCGATCCAGCACCCGGCCGAGCCCGAGAACGTGGATGTCGAGGGCATCCTCAAGGGCGTCTACCGCTACAAGGCCGCCGAGCGGGGAGAGATCCCGGCCCAGATCATGGCGTCCGGTGTGGCCGTCCCGTGGGCGGTCGAGGCGCAGCGGATCCTCGCCGACGAGTGGAATGTCCGGGCGGACGTCTGGTCGGCGACCTCCTGGAACGAGCTGCGCCGCGAGGCCGTGGACGTGGAGCGGTACAACCTGCTGCACCCGGAGGAGGAGCAGCGCGTTCCCTACGTCACGCGGAAGCTCTCCGGCTCGCAGGGCCCGTTCGTGGCGGTCTCGGACTGGATGCGTTCCGTGCCGGACCAGATCGCGCGCTGGGTGCCCGGCACGTACCAGTCGCTGGGTGCGGACGGTTTCGGCTTCGCCGACACCCGTGGCGCGGCCCGCCGGTTCTTCCACATCGACGCGCAGTCGATCGTTCTCGCGGTGCTCACCGAGCTCGCGAAGGAGAACCGGATCGACCGTTCGCTGCTGAAGCAGGCGATCGACCGGTACGAACTGCTGGACGTGACCGCGGCCGCCCCGGGCGCGGCCGGCGGCGACGCGTAAGCACGGCGGATCACGGCCGAAGGGCGGCGGAACCCAGGGTTCCGTCGCCCTTCGGCGTGTCCGGCGTCAGTTCTCCCAGACCTTGAAGGCCCTGATCTGGTACGGGGACTGGGGCACCCAGGTGCCGCCGCCCGGATAGGTCTCGAACTCACCGGTCTCGGCGCACTCCGCCGACTGGTACGTGGTGACCGGCCGGCCGGTGCGGTTGGCGAGCGCCTGGGCCCTGCCGCCCTTCGGCAGCGGGACGCAACTGTCGATGTCGATCGTGGACAGCTCATGGATCTGCCGGGCGCCGGTGAAGTCCGGCTTCGCCCAGAGGCAGAGCTGCCCGCTTCCGCAGGCGCCCGGCCGGGTGGGCGCGGAGTGGGGCGCGGTCCGCGGGATCGCGGAGTGGGTGGTGGCCCGTGAGCTCGCGGAGTGGGCCGCGGTCTGCGGGATCAGGACGGTTGCGGCCAGAGCGGCGGCAAGAACGGTCATGCGCATGGAAATCGACCCCCGTGATGGTGCGAATCAGTTGCACGCACCCTGACCTGCGGGGCAGCATCCGTGGAAGGGGTCGCGGGCCACACCACCCGGATAGGCGACAGCCCCGCCGGACGGGTCCGGCGGGGCTGTCGTACGCGCTGTGTTGACGCCGTGACGGCGTCGTGGCGGGCGATCAGATGTGACCGGCGCCCGCGCCCGCCCCGGCGTTCGCACCGCGCTTGGTGAGCGTGGCGACCAGCGCGGCGAGCACCGCGACGATGCCCGCGACCATGAACGCCGTGCTCATGCCTGACACGAACGTGTCGTGTGCGACACCCGCGATCTTCCCCGCGACCTCCGGCGGAACGTTCCCGCCCACCGGCGGGATGCCGACCTCGACGGCCGAGGAGGCCTGGTCCATCTGCTGCGGGCTGAGCGGCGGAAGCTCCGCGGCCTTCCAGTTGTCGGGCAGCTTCGAGCTGACCTGCGAGGCCATGACCGCGCCCAGCACCGCCGTACCGAGGCTGCCGCCGACCTGCATGGCGGCCTGCTGCAGACCGCCCGCGACACCGGAGAGCTCCATCGGGGCGTTGCCGACGATGACCTCGGTGGCGCCGACCATCACCGGGGCGAGGCCGAGCCCGAGCAGACCGAACCAGATCGACATGGTCAGGGTGCCGGTGCCGGTGTCCAGCTGGGACATGCCGAACATGGCGACCGCCGTGCACACCATGCCGCCGACCAGCGGGACCCGCGGGCCGAACTTGGTGATCAGGGCGCCGGCGAGCGGCGAGGCGACGATCATCATCCCGGTCAGCGGCAGCAGGTGCAGACCGCTGTCGATCGGGCTCAGACCGTGCACGTTCTGGAGGTAGAAGGTGACGAAGAACAGCCCGCCCATGAAGGCGAAGGCCATCAGGACCATCAGGACCGCACCCGCCGACAGCGGCACGGACCGGAACATCGCCAGCGGGATCAGCGGCTCCCTGACGTTCTTCTGGGAGAAGGCGAAGACCACGAACAGGACCACGGCGGCGCCCAGGAAGCCGAGCGTCCTGTAGTCGCCCCAGCCCCACTCCGAGCCCTTGATGAGTGCCCAGATCAGGCAGAACATCGCCTGCGACAGCAGCACGATGCCGCCGATGTCGAAGGAGCGCGGCGCGTTCTCGGCGCGGTGGTCCTTGAGGATCACCAGGCCCAGCAGGAGCGCGATCACACCGACCGGCACATTGATGAAGAAGACGGACTGCCAGCTGACGTGCTCGACGAGCACACCGCCCAGGATCGGTCCGCCCGCGGTCGAGGCACCGATCACCATGCCCCAGATGCCGATCGCCATGTTCAGCTTCTCGGCCGGGAAGGTGGCGCGCAGCAGGCCGAGCGCGGCGGGCATCAGCAGGGCGCCGAAGAGGCCCTGGAGCACGCGGAACACGATCACCAGCGCGACGCTGTGGGAGAGGCCGATGGCCCCCGATGCCGCGGCGAAGCCCACGACACCTATGAGGAAGGTCTGGCGGTGGCCGAACCGGTCACCGAGCTTGCCCGCGGTGATCAGGGAGACCGCGAGGGCGAGCATGTAGCCGTTGGTGATCCACTGGACGTCGGCGAGCGATGCTCCCAGGTCCTTCTGGATGGCGGGGTTGGCGATCGCGACGATCGTGCCGTCGAGCGCGACCATCATCACGCCGATGGCCACGGAGAAGAGCGTCAGCCAGGGGTGGCCGCGCAGCCCCTTGGCAGGTGCGGGAGCGGCGGTGTTCCGCGGCTCCCGCGACGCCTTTTCGACGGTGGTCTGACTAGTCATGCCCGGGAGATTAGTGTCAGCCTCTGACAGTTGACAAACCATTTCACAAGTCAGTGACTGTCATGTAGCTCACAGGTACGCTGAGCTGGAAAAAGCAGGAAAGAGGACCACTTCAGTGACCGATGGGCAGCGGGCCGCGCATCCGATCCGACGGTGCGGACGGCCGACCGGACTGCGCGAACGGAAGAAGCGGCGCACCCGGGACGCGCTGCTGCACGCCGCCCTCGATCTTTTCATCACCCAGGGGTACGAGGAGACCACCGTCGACCAGATCGTCGACGCGGTCGAGGTCTCCCAGCGCACCTTCTTCCGCTACTTCGCCAGCAAGGAGGAGGTCGCCTTCGCCATCCAGGAGATGGTGGAGTCGCACTTCCTCTCGGAGCTGCGTCGGCGCCCCGCCGCGGAGGCCCCGTTCGAGGCGATGCGCCGCGCGGTCCTCTGCGCCTGGAACAGCATCGGTGAGGCGATCGAGGCGATCGTCACGGTCGAACTCCACATGCGTACGTACCGGATGATCGAGTCGACGCCGTCGCTGCTCGCCGCCCACCTGCGGCGCTCCATCGACCTGGAGAACCAGATCGCCCTGCTGATCGCCGAGCGCGAGGGGCTCGACGTGGAGACGGACCCCCGGCCGAGGGTCGCCGTGGCCGCGTTCAGCGGGGTGATGCGGGTGACCGGGCATCTCTGGGGGCAGGGGCACGACACCGGCGTGGACTCGCTGCGCGCCCTGACCGAGGTGTACCTGGACCAGCTCGTCCCGGCGCTGGCCGGGAACTGGCGGGCGGGGGCCGGCGCCGGGCCCGGGTAACGCCATGGAAGCTCCGTCCGATGTGCTGTACGCCTCAGCGCCACGACATGACCGACTTCACAACAGCCGTGCCCCGACGGCCATATGCGACGCTCCGAGGGCGCTCCGCGCGCCTGAGTGTGCGTGCCGCACCAACACAGCGTGAAACAAATGGCCTTGAATTCCCGATAGCCGGGTGATGTGCGTCACCCTCTTCACGGCTGTCGCCGCGCGTCTCCTAATGTGGGCCGGAGTGACTTCCTTCGACTCCTCCCCCACGCTCACCGCATGGCGCGCGCTGCTCGCCGTCGCGGTCGTGTTCGTGATGCTGGCGACCACGGGCTGGACCGCCGTCCGTCACCAACAGACCGACGAGCCACGCGCCCTCGCACTCGCCTCCTGGGCACGGGGCCACGTGGCCGGGCACGCGCTGCCCGACGTCGACTCGTCGGCGCCCCGCCTGGCGCAGTTCTTCGCCTCGCTCACGGCCGCGCAGCGCACCGCCCTGGCCGACAAGTACCCCTTGGTCGTCGGCAATCTGAACGGCGCCCCGGTCACCCTGCGGTATGACGCCAACCGGCGGGCCCTGGTGGCGGCACGGACGGTCGAACGGCAGCGCATGCACGACGCCAGGCTCTCCCCGGACGGCCGCGCCGAGGCGCTCCGCCGGTTGAACCGCTTCGATTCGATGCTCGCCCGGGGCCGGCACTTCCTCGCGTTCGACCCGTCCGGAAAGGGCCGTGCGGCGGAGGTCTTCGGCGATCTCGACCGCGCGCAGCGGGTCTCCGTGATCGTCCCCGGCGTCGACACCAATCTGCTGACGCTGGAGCGGTCCGCGCCCATGGTGAACGCCGCCCCTGTCGGCATGGCGAAGTCGCTGTACGCGGCGGAGCGCGCCGCGCGCCCCGGCACCCGGACGGCCGTCATCGCCTGGGCCGACTACACCACGCCCGCCGGGATCGGCGTGGACGCGGCCCTGGGGAATCTCGCCGAGCGCGGGGCGGTCCGGCTGAACGCCCTGGTGGGCGCGCTGCCCGGGAACGCGCCGGTCTCCCTGTTCTGCCACAGCTACGGCTCGGTGCTGTGCGGTGTCGCCGCGCATGAACTGCCGTCCAGGGTCACCGACATCGCGGTCGCGGGCAGCCCCGGCATGCGCGTGGAGAACGCCGGGCAGCTGCACACCGAGGCCAGGGTGTGGGCGACGCGGGACCACGGCGACTGGATCCAGGACGTACCGAACCTGGAGCTCGGCGGGCTCGGTCACGGGGCCGATCCGGTCGACCCGGGCTTCGGCGCACGCATCGTCTCGGCGGGCGACGCGGTCGGGCACAGCGGCTATTTCGTGCCAGGCACCGAGAGCCTCAGCAACTTCGCCGCCATCGGCGTGGGGGCCTACGGCTCGGTGAGCTGTGCGAGCTCCGACAGCGCCTGCCACGAACAAATCAGCGGCAGCCAGGAGCCCGTCCTGAAGATCTGAGGGCTCAGCCGCCGCAGCCGACCGGATATTGCGGTTTACGCCGAGGGGGGACGTGCGGGCAAGTGCCGCATACGATGAGGAACATGGGTGATGTGCTGGCCGGAATTCATGCCACCTGGGAGTTCGACACCGACTCCGTGCTCATCCGCTTCGAACGGGGTATACGCACGCCGAAGCTCTTCCAGAGCCTGCGTGAACGCCGCGTCCCGCACGCGGCGCTGTCGTCGGTGACGCTGACCCCGGGCAAGCGGGGCACGGTGGTCCTGCACGCGGTGCCGAGACCCGGTGCCGACCCGTTGCTGGAGGCCGCGGCCGGGCAGCTGAAGGACGGCTGCGATCCGTACCGGCTGGTGCTGCCCGCCGAACGCGAGACGCTCGCCGAGTACTACGCGGACGAACTGCGCGCCCTGCTCCCTCCCGACGCCGCGGAGCCCGCCGAGCGGTTCCTGGTCGCGGCCCCCGAGGCGCCGATGCGGTTCAAGGCGTACGACGGCCGGGCCAGCTTCGACGGGGACCGGATCTCGTTCCGCTGGTTCTGGACGGGCGCCTCCACGGCGAAGTGGAAGGCCGGTGACCAGACGTTCACGGTGACGGAGCTGAGCGGCGTCGAGTGGCGCTCGCCGGAAGCCTTCGACGGCTATCTGCGGCTGGTGCCGAGAGGTCTGGAAGGTGCGGCTCCGGGACCGGGCAGCGGCCTCGCCATGAGCGCCGGCTCCGGCATGACCGCGGGCGCGGACCCGGGCGCGGGGCTCGGCACGGGCACGGTGCGCAGCGCGCAGCCGACGGCTCCCCACCCCACCCGGGCCGACCAGGACCCCGCCGCGGTCATCTTCGGCCTCGGCTACGGCCCCGTGCACGAGTCGCTGCCGTTCGCCGCGGCCGTACTGGAATCCGTACGCAGGAAACAGCCGGCGCCCGCCGCGCAGGCCGCCGTCCTGGCGGGCGCGGGGCGTCGCGATCCCGCGGACATCGCGGAGCGGATCCGGCACCTCGGGGAACTGCACCGGGCGGGGCTGGTGACGGACGACGAGTTCAGCGCGAAGAAGGCCCAGCTGCTCGCCGAGCTGTAGACGTCCGGTGCCCGACGACCGGGGTCCGGCTCGCCGGTGGTACTCCCGTACGAGAAGCCCGGCGGTGGACCGGAACCCCGGTATGACGCCGCCGGGCCGCGCCCCGCCTGAGGCCTGTCCCGTCATCCCTGGTGGATCAGCAGGGGCTACGGGACAGCCCTTAGGCTGATCGAGCCATGTCCACTCCCATGCCGCCCATGCCGTCCACGCCGCCCCGGACGCCCCCGCCGCCCGTCGACGGCCTGCTGAGCGCCGCCCGGCGCAATCTGCGCGAGCTCGCCCACGAGCTGTCCCACCCGTCCCATCCCGCGACACCGCTCCTGGCGAACGCGCCGAGGCGGTGGCAGCGGCTGCTGCCGTACGTGGTCGTCCTCGCCCTCGTCGCGGTCTTCGTCCCGGTCACGATCAATGTTCTGACCAACCAGTACGGCGTGGACGGTGGGCTGGCGGGGGCCTTGGCCGTCGCGCAGGCGGCGCCGCTCCTGATGCTGGCGCACCGGCCGCTGCAGGCGTGGTGGATCATCTTCCCCGCCGACATCCTGGGCGCGGTCGTGCTGCTGGGGTATCCGGTCGAGAAGTACGACATCTGGCCGTGGCCCCCGCCCACCCTGATCGGCTATCTCTTCCTGCTGCTCGCGCTGGCCCTGCGCGAGACCCGGCGGACCCTGATCGCGGTCTGGGTGGCGACGGGCGCGGCGAGCCTGGTCCTGCACCTGATCTCGCCGGAGCGCAGCAACGGCAGCGCGCTGTTGCTCGTGATCCTCGGCGCGGTGGTCCTGGTGATCGGCGCGGCGCTGCGGGAACGGGGCGACGCCCAGCGCCGGCTGGCCGAGCAGGAGACCATCAGCGAGGCCGAGCGGGCGCAGCGGACGCTGCTGGAGGAGCGCACCAGGATCGCCCGTGAGCTGCACGACGTGGTCGCGCACCACATGTCCGTCATCACGGTCCAGGCCGATTCCGCGCCCTACCGGATCAGCGGGCTGCCCGAGGAGGCGGTCGAGGAGTTCGGCGCGATCGCGGCGAGCGCGCGGGAGTCGCTCACGGAGATGCGGCGGCTGCTGACGGTGCTGCGCAGCGAGGGCACCGAGGGCGAGCGGGCCCCGCAGCCGGGGCTCGACCGGGTGCAGCAGCTGGTGGAGGCGACGGTGCGGGCGGGGCTGCCGGCCGAACTGTCCCTGGCCGCCGATGTGTCGGACGTACCGCAGGCGGTGGATCTGTCGGCGTACCGGATCGTCCAGGAGGCCCTGGCGAACGTGGTCCGGCACGCGCCCGGAGCGCGGACCCGGGTGTCGATCACGTCCGACGGCACGCATCTGACCGTGCTGGTGGTCAACGACCGTGCGGAGCGGCCCGGTTCGCCGCTGGAGACGACCGGGACCGGGCACGGCCTGGTCGGCATGCGGGAACGCGTACGGTTGACGGGCGGCACGCTGGACACCGGACCGCTGCCCGACGGCGGCTTCCGGGTGGCGGCGCGGCTGCCGCTCGCCCCCGTTCCGCCCCCGACCTCGGAGGACTCTTGACCATCCGCGTGATCATCGTCGACGACCAGGCCATGGTGCGGGCGGGGTTCGCGGCACTGCTCGCGGCACAGAGCGACATCGACGTGGTCGGCGAGGCGCCGGACGGGCGCCAGGGCATCGACGTCAGCCGCAGGGTCCACCCGGACGTGGTCCTGATGGATGTCCGGATGCCCGAGATGGACGGGCTGGCGGCGGCCCGTGAGCTGCTGAACCCGCCCGCGGGCGTGGTGCACCTGCCCAAGGTGCTGATGCTCACCACGTTCGACGTGGACGACTACGTGTACGAGGCGCTGCGCGCCGGGGCGTCCGGCTTCCTGCTGAAGGACGCGCCCCCGGCGGATCTGATCTCGGCGGTACGGGTGGTCGCGGCGGGCGAGGCGCTGCTCGCGCCGTCCGTGACCCGGCGCCTGATCGCCGACTTCGCCCGGCAGGGGCCCTCCGGGGCGGCCCGCAGCGGGCAGGCGCTGCGGCTGAACGCGCTGACTCCGCGCGAGCGGGAGGTGCTGGAGCTGATCGCGCGGGGGCTGTCCAACCAGGAGATAGCCGCGCGGCTGGTGCTGGCCGAGCAGACGGTGAAGACCCACATCGGACGGGTGCTGACGAAGCTGGATCTGCGGGACCGCGCGCAGGCGGTGATCTTCGCGTACGAGGCGGGAGTGGTGGTACCGGGCGAGCAGTAGGGGGTGTCTCCCCCCCGCCCGCCCCTCCGGCAGTCCCCCCGTACACCCCCTACCCCGGTAGCACCCCGCACTTGGCCCCCTGGTGCGACGCCCTCGCACCCACTCCCTTCCTACCTTTCTCTCCGTCGCGCCGAACGGCGTGCGGGAGCCGGGTCAGCCGGAGAGGGAGGGCGGGATGCGCCGTTACGCAAGGACTCTGGTCGCGGTCGCGCTGGCGACCACCATGGTGGCGGGGACGGCCGGCTGGGCGGCCGGGAACGCGCAGCAGGCCCTGACCGGGCCACCCCCCGGCACGGCTGCCTGGCGCGCGGATCAGGTACTGGGGCGCGAGCTGCCGGACCCGGAGCGGACCTCCCCCGCCGAAGTGAGCCGCTTCTTCCGGGGGTTGACGGCGGCGCAGCAGCAGACCCTGGTCGTACGGCACCCGCTCGTCGTCGGCAATCTGGACGGCGTACCCGTCGCCCTGCGCTACCGGGCCAACGCCCGTTCCCTGCGCGCCGGTCACGACTCCAGGTACGCGCATCTCACCGGACCGGGACACCGGCAGATCCTCGCCTTCGACCCGCGCGGACGCGGTCAGGTCGCCGAGGTCTTCGGGGACTTGAGCACCGCGCGTCATGTGGCGGTCGTGGTGCCGGGTTCGGACATCGACGCCGGGACCTTCGACCGTACGAACGATGTGTACGGCACTCCGGCGGGCATGGCGAAGTCCCTGTACGCGGAGACCGGACGCGGCAGCGCGGTCGTCGCCTGGGCCGGGTACACCACTCCGGTGGGGATCGGCATCGACGCCGCGACGGGCTCGCTCGCCGAGGCGGGGGCCGGCCGGCTGACCCGGTTCGTGGACGGGCTGGCCGCCGACGGGGTGCCCGCGCCCGCCGTCTTCTGCCACAGCTACGGCTCCGTCGTGTGCGGCCTCGCCGCGTCCCGGCTGCGCGCCACGGACCTGGTCGTCCTCGGCTCGCCCGGGATGCGCGCCGACGACGTCGCCGACCTGCACACCGACGCCCGGGTCTGGGCGGCCAAGGACGCCACGGACTGGATCGACGACGTACCGAACGTCGAGGTGGCGGGCCTGGGCCACGGTCCTGATCCGACCGGCCCGGAGTTCGGCGCACGCCGGGTACCGGCCCACAAGGCCCACGGGCACACCGGCTACTTCGCCCCTGGTACGGACTCGCTCCGCGCCTTCGCCTCGATCGCGGAGGGGGAAGCCCGATGAGCCTCAGCACGCTCGCCGCGCGCATCGACGCACGTACGCCCGCCCATCGCGACCGTGCCATCGACGGCCTGCGCGCCCTCGCCCTGCTCGCCGTCCCGACCGGCCACTGGCTGCTCGGCGGCTTCCGCCTCGACGGCGACGGCGCGCTGCACAACGCCAGCCCGCTGTCCACGTTCGGCGGCCTCGCCCCGATGAGTTGGGCGCTTCAGATGCTGGGCGTCTTCTTCCTGGTCGGCGGGTACGCCTCCGTGCTCTCGTACCACCGCAGGAAGTCCACCACCGGCGTCTGGCTGCGCGGACGCGTCGCCCGCCTCGGCAGGCCGGTGCTCGGGGTGACCGCCGTCTGGGCTGCGATGATCCCGGTGCTGAGCGCGCTCGGCGTGCCCGGTGACACCCTGCGGACCGGGGCGACGCTGGTGATCCAGCCGCTGTGGTTCGTCGGGGTGTACACGGTGGTCACGGCGCTCACCCCGTACTGCGTCAAGGCCGCGCGGAAGCTGGGCGGCTGGGCCGCCGTGCCGCTGCTCGGGTCGGTCGCCGTCGTCGACTTCCTGCGGTACGGGCCGTTCGCCGACGCCGTGCCGTCCTGGCTGAGCGTGCTGAACATCCTTCCGGGCTGGCTCTTCGCGTACCAGCTCGGCGTCTCCTGGGGCGAGGGCCGGATCGGCAGGCGCGGCGCCCGGCTGTTGCTGATCGGTGGGACGATGCTGTTCGCCGCGCTGCTGCTCGCCTTCCACTACCCGGCGTCGATGGTCGGCGTCCCGGGCGAGGCACGGACGAACTCGCATCCGCCGTCGCTGCTGGTCCTGGCGCTGGCCGCCGCGCAGAGCGGAGCGGCGATCCTGCTGCGGGACCGGATCGGCCGGTTCCTGCGCAAGCCGCTGGTGTGGGCGCCGGTCGTCGTCATCAACCTGTCCGCGATGACGATCCTGTGCTGGCACCAGACGGCGATGCTGGCCGCGGCAGTCCCGGCGTCGTTCGCCGGTGCGGTGCCGGGGCTGACGACCGGGCCCGACTCGGTCGGCTGGATCCTGGCGCGCATGGCCTGGATGCCGGTGTTCGCGGGGCTGCTGGTGCTGATCGCCCGGTACACGCGCCGGTTCGAGGCCCCGTGGCAGAGCGGTACGCGGGCGGCGAACGCCCGCCGGGCGGTGGCGGGCCTGCTGGCGACGGGGTTCGCGATGTACGCGCTGGGGCTGGCGTAGGGCGGCAAAACCCGGCCTGCCCGCCCGGTGTCCGGGGGCATCTTCTGACCCCGCACGGCAAAACCCCGCCCGCCCGGCGATTGAGGGCATCGTTCAAGCCCGTCCGGCGCTTGAGGACGCCACGATCGCCGGGCGCCCCGGGCCCCCGGAAACGACTACTCGCGCGCCGCAGACGTGCTGCTCATGTCCGGGTACCGGTCCCCCGCCACCTGCCCGGCGATCGGCTCCAGCAGCGCCAGCTCCTGGTCCGTCAGCGTGAGCCGGGTGGCGGCCACGTTCTCCAGCAGCCGGCTGCTCTTGCGGGTGCCCGGGATCGGCACCACGGTCAGCCCGTGCACCTGGGCTCGCTGCTGCACCCAGGCGAGCGCCACCTGCGCGGCCGATGCCCCGTGCGCCGCCGCGATCTTGTGGACGGGCTCCAGCAGGGCGGCGTTCGCCTTCGCGTTGTCGCCCGTGAAGCGCGGCTGGAACTGTCGGAAGTCGCCCTTCGACAGGTCCTTGGCCGCATCCGCGAACGCCCCGGTCAGGAAGCCCCGGCCGAGCGGCGAGTACGGCACGACGGTCACCCCGAGCTCGACGGCGGCGGGCACGGCGCTGCGCTCGACGTCCCGGCTGAAGAGCGACCACTCGGACTGCAGGGCGGCGATCGGATGCACGGCGTAGGCCTCGCGCAGCTCCGCGCCGGTCACCTCGCTCAGCCCGAGCTGCTTGACCTTGCCCTGCCGCACCAGCTCGGCCATCGCGCCGACGGACTCGGCCAGCGGGACGGCCGGGTCGCGGCGGTGCATGTAGTAGAGGTCGATGACGTCGGTGTTCAGGCGGTGAAGACTGTCCTCGACGGCCCGGCGGATGTACGCGGGGTCGTTGCGCACGCCCCGGTAGTGCGGGTCGTCGTCCTTGCGCTCGATGGCGAACTTCGTGGCGAGGGTGATCTCGTCCCGGTGCGCCCCGACGAACGGCGCGAGGAACTCCTCGTTGGCACCGAGACCGTACACATCCGCGGTGTCGAAGAGGGTGACGCCCGCCGCCAGCGCCGTCTCCAGCGTCTCGCGGGCGGAGGACTCGTCGGTGTCCCCGTAGAACTCGCTGATGCCCATGCAGCCGAGTCCCTGCACACCGACCTGCGGGCCGCCGTTGCCGAGCTCCACCGTGGCGATCTTGTTGTCAGTCATCAGGCACAGGGCCTTTCCGGCGCCCGACGGGCACCCGCGTAGAAGTCGATCTTGTGGTCGAGGACGGCGAGGGTGTCCTGGAGCTCCGCGATCCGCGTCTTCACGTCGCGGCGGGTCGCCTCCAGCAGCTCCTGACGTTCCTCGAAGGTGTGTTCGCCCTCGCGCAGCAGTTCCGCGTACCGGACCATGTCGGCGACCGGCATCCCGGTCAGCCGCAGCTTGCCGACGAAGGCCAGCCAGTCCAGGTCGCGGTTGGTGAAGCGGCGCTGACCGGTGTGCGACCGGTCGACATGCGGCATCAGCCCGATCCGCTCGTACCAGCGCAGGGTGTGCGCGGTGAGCCCGGTGAAGGCGACGACTTCGCTGATGGTGTAGCGGTCCTGCCCCTCGGGACGCGGATGCGCCTTGGGCGCCGCCGCGCATACGTCCGTCCTTGCGGAAGAGCTCTCCATCACCGTCATGACCTCCACGCTAGAACCTTGGAGTGCACTCGAAGCAAGCGCACACGGTGACTCGCCTCAGGAACGACGACCGGGTCGCGGAAGCGTCGCTCGAACGTGGCAGAGGCGAGAGCAACGGCCTCCGGAGTGCGGACTGCCTCAGTGGAAGCGGTGCCGCGCCCTGAACGTCACCGGCAACGCGCCCCGGACCAGGATTGAAGTCTGCTGAAACAGGCAAGCCGGTCCGGTCCGGTACCGGCGTTGCCACTACTCGGGACGCAGCATTTCAGACAGCAATGGAAGGTGTTTCGGATGCTCCGGATCGAATGGCCGGAACCCTGATTCGGGCCAGTAAGCGCGTCCGTCGATCCACGGCACCACTGCCGCTCCCGGTAGCAACTCTCCTGCCAGTACAGCCTCACCGACAGGCGGTGGAAGCTCCCGAAATCGGTTGCGCAATGGACCGTAACGGAGGGGAAGCAATCCCGACGGTTCGGCTTCGCCACTCTCTGAACCGGCAAAGATGACGAGCCATGGAGTCTCCGACAGATAGCTGTGAAGCAGTGTGTAGCGCATTCGCTGCCCCGGCTGTCGCGCCGCACTCGCCATCCGCGACGCCCGCCGGCAGCCGACCACCGCCATACCGAGAACGATGGCCGTCAGCAGCGGCAGGAGGTAGATCCAGAACGGAGGATGAACCTGGGGGTGCTGCCTCCTGACGAACAGAGTCGCCCCGTCTATAGCCATGACACCCAGCAGCAAGGGCAGGCGAGCCGCGCGCTGAAGCCCACGGACGCGCCACCACACAGCCCGACGCACATCCACCTCCGGGCGAACGGTCGGCGCCTCCAGCCCGCGATAGACAGCCTGACTCAGCGCAGCATCCGCCATGTCCGCGTACCTCAGAGAATCCGCATGGGCGTCCATGTGCACTCTCCCCCCTTCATCCATCGCCAGTACCCGCGGTTCACCGCCGAAGGAACCGCACACGTCGCAAGCCCGAAGCCGCCCGCACCAGCGAGCTCAGACCCCGGGCATGGACGCCGACCCACCATCACTGTCGAGGTTTCCTTTTCGACTGAAAATAGCGCGCACTTTTCATTTTCACCACGGGATTTTTATCATTCAAGACACCCTCACCCTCCCCCCTTCTCCGCTTAAACAGGTTGCCACCTACGATTGCGACACTCATTGCGAATGCCGGAGGAATCACCGCACCGTAGGGGTCAGGCAACCGCCTGGTCAGGTGAGCCACAACGACTATCAGAATCCCTGCTGGAAGCATATATTTCCAGAGAAACCCACGTCGCCCCTTCATCCGAGATCTCGCCTCTTCTGAACCGTTCGCTCGATACACTCAAGAGATCTGTCCAATCACTTGGATCAGAGAAATCTTGAGATACGCACCATGGGCTGCTCAGCAGCTCCCATTCCACCAATCGCAGCTCCAAACGGCCCGCGCCCATGGCGACTGCGACGAGTGCGGTGCCCTGCTGGTCGCCGAACAGGAGAGATATGCCGGCGTTGGTCCGGACAGCCACTGTCTCGCCACCGTGGGTGTAGTAGCGGGCCGCCGTCTTGACGCTGGCGGAACTCGACGTCAGCTCGTTGCCTCCCGGCAGGTACGCCGTCGTGGTGCCGTCGGCGTTGCGGGCAAGGATGCGATTGCCGTCGGTGTCGTAGACGTAGGCCGTCGTCTTTCCGCCCTCGGTGACCGTGTCGAGGTTCCCCTCCGCGCCCCAGGTCATTCCCTGATCCCGTGAACCACCCTTGCGTTCCGTGATGTTGCCGGATTCGTCATCGGTGAAATTCTCCGTCTTGCCGTTGTCCGGACCGCCGGTCGTGGAGACGGAGCGCAGGGCGTGCGGGTTGTCCCCCACCGTGCCCAGGGTGGACGTGCAGGTGACATCGGAGCCGCTGGTCGTGACCGCGCACTGGGTCTCCTCGATTCGATTGCCCATCATGTCGTACTCGTAGGAGTGCCGGTAGGCATCCGGTCCACCCACCGTCGCTGCAGACGGCTTCTTCTTGCAGTCGTCGGACGCGTCCTTGGCGGTCCAGGCGTCCGCCATGGCCGACGGTGGGCAGGCCGGCTGTCCGTCGCTCGACCTCACCGGCCGTCGGCTCGCCTCGGATGCCCGTTACGCTCGTACGCATGCAGAGCCTGGCGGTGATCGACAACTGGCCCGTCCCCACCGCGGCGGCTGCCGTCGTACGAGCGGACGGCACGGTCGTCGGTACGCACGGCCCGACCACGCACCGTTTTCCGCTCGCCTCCGTCACCAAGCCGATCGCGGCCTACGCGGCGCTGGTCGCGTACGAGGAGGGCGCGGTCGAGCTCGACGAACCGGCCGGGCCCGAGGGTTCCACCGTCCGGCACCTGCTCGCGCACACCAGTGGGCTCGCCTTCGACGAGCACCGGGTGACGGCCGCCCCGGGTACCCGTCGGCTGTACTCCAACGCGGGCTTCGAGGTGCTCGGCGACCACATCGCCAAGGCCACCGACATCCCGTTCCCGGAGTACGTGCGCCAGGCGGTGCTGGAGCCGCTGGGCATGACAGCGACGGCGGTGGACGGCTCGCCCGCCAAGGACGGTGTCTCGACCGTCGACGACCTCATACGGTTCGCGGCGGAGGTGCAGGCGCCCCGGCTGCTCGACCCGCGTACGGTGCTGGCCGCGCAGACCGTCGTACACCCCGGTCTGAAGGGCGTGCTGCCGGGCTACGGCCATCAGAACCCCAACGACTGGGGGCTCGGCTTCGAGATCCGTGACCACAAGTCGCCGCACTGGACGGGCGGTTCCTCGTCGCCCGCGACCTTCGGGCACTTCGGGCAGTCCGGCACGTTCCTGTGGATCGATCCGGCGGCCGGGACGGCGTGCGTCGCGCTCACCGACCGGGCCTTCGGCCCGTGGGCGGTCGAGGTGTGGCCGTCGTTCACGGACGCGGTGCTCGCGGAGCTCGGCTCCGGCCACTGAGAGCCGTCACCCGTCGGCCGCTTTCGTGGCCAGACACTCGAACCACACCGTCTTGCCACGGCCGTCGCGCCGCGGTTCCGCGCCCCAGCGGTCGGTGACGGCGTCGACAAGGACCAGCCCCCGCCCGCCCTCGTCGAGGACGTCGCCCACAGCCGGGCGGGGCAGTTCCGGGCAGCCGTCCGCGACTTCGACGCGCACGCCCCCGGCCGGGAGCAGGAAGATGAACGTCTGACAGCGGCGGCCGGGGACGTGCCGTACGACATTGGCGATCAGCTCGGTGAGCGCCAACTCGGCTGCGTCGGCCACATCGAGGAGATCCCAGCCGGTGAGGTAGAGCCGCAGGATGCGGCGCAGATGCCGGGCCGAGTGCTCACCGATCGCGAAGTCGGCCCGGTAGGTCGGCTCCAGCAGGTCGTCGACCCGCGGATCAATTACGTGATTCATGTCACCAGAGTGCAGCGGCATGACTACGCTCGGCTACGTACGGAAACGAACGCCGTGAGGCGTTGAACGCCGGAGGTGCCCCGCCGTGGCCAACGTCCAGACTCTCGACCCCAGCGCTTCCCCGTTGGACTACTACGGCTGGGAGCTGCGCCGCCAGAGAGAGGCCAACAACCTCAAACAGGGTCAGCTCGGCGACATCATCTTCTGCACCGGCTCCCTGATCGGCCAGATCGAGACCACGAAGAAGATCCCCACCCGCGACTTCTCCGAGCGGGTGGACGCAGCACTCGGCACGGGCGGCGTGTTCTCGCGCCTCGTCGGCCTGGTCCTGCGCAGCCAACTGCCCACCTGGTTCCAGCCGTATGCCGAGATGGAGTCGTGCGCCGCGTACATCTCCACGTATCAGGCGCAGTTGGTGTACGGGCTGTTGCAGACGGAGGAGTACGCGCGGGCCGTCCTGGCCACCGGCATGCCGGACGACCTCGACAACCAGGTGGCGGCCCGGATCGAGCGTCAGCGCATCCTGGAACGGGAACGGCCACCGCTCGCCTGGGCGATCCTCGACGAGGCGGTGCTGCACCGGCCGATCGGCAGCCACGAGGTCATGCGGAAGCAACTCCAGCGGCTGTTGGACTTCGCCGATCAGCGCTGGATGCAGATTCAGGTGCTTCCCTTCGCGGCCGGTGAACACGCCAGCCTGGATGGGTCGTTCAACCTCCTGCGCTTCGACGACGACCCCGACATCGTCTACACGGAGGACATCGTTTCCGGCCATATGACCGCCAGCCCCGACACCATCAGGGAAGCCTCGCTCCGTTACGCTCACCTGCAGGCCGCAGCCCTCTCCGTCGAGGACTCGGCGGCACTGATCACCCGCGTGATGGAGGAACGTTATGGAGACCGGTCCCGGCCTGAAGAGCGTGCGGTGGCGTAAGTCCAGCTACAGCGGAAGCACCGGCGGCGACTGCGTCGAGTGCACCGTGACCGGCGGCGCGGCCTGGCGCAAGTCCAGTTACAGCGGAAACACCGGCGGCGACTGCGTCGAGGTGGCCGACGGCCTCCCCTGCGCCGTGCCCGTCCGCGACAGCAAGAATCCGGACGGACCCGTCGTGACCGTCGGGGCGGACGCTTGGCAGTCCTTCGTGGACGGGCTCCGCTGAAGTAGCTGCAAGCCCGCACGGCAAAGGGGGTTCGGGATGACCGGTGGTCGTCCCGGGCCCCCTTCCGCTCCCCCGTGACGCGTGCCGCTGCGGGCAGCATGCGTCATGTCACTGCATGTTCTGCACGTGCGGGTGGTCGTAGGAAGCCGTGCACACATACAGCTGCAGGCTGTAGCTACGGCCGATGTCGAGCTGCGTGGCATGGGCCGGGCCGAGGAAGTGCAGGCCGGTGCAGTCGGCGTCCTCGACCGGTCGCCAGCTCCCGCTGCCGCCGTCCCACTCGCTCCCGTCGATGGTGAGCAGTGGCCTGACGTCCGAGCCGCACTCGGAGCAGACCATGGGAACGGGTCGGAGAAGCTCCACGGAGCGTGGCCGCCGACCTTGCAGCCCGGGGCGACGCCGAGGTCGTACTGGTAGCAGATGTCGTGCTGGTCCTCCCATTCCTCGATCCGTTCCGTCGGCTCCCCGCTCAGCTCGTGCGGGGCCGGGAACTAGTACTGCAACGGTGTTTGCCGTGACGGGTAGGCAGGTCGATCGTTGGTGTTGTCATGGGTGGGGATCTTGCTGAGGTCAGGTCGTGGGCCGGTGAGTTGGGTGCGGTGCAAGGGCGGTTTCTTCACCGATTCGGCAGGTCGGAGCCTCGTGAGTCAGCTCTTGCCTATATGCGGGGACTCATAGCCCCGTTGCAGCGGAAGAACGGCTGGACGCTGGCCGAAGAAGCCGGCCACGCAGGTCCGGACCGCATCCACCGGCTGTTGAACCGGATCGAGTGGGACGCCGACGAGGTTCTGGACGATGTGCGTGACTACGTGGTCGAGCATCTCGGCGATCCTGGTGCGGTCCTGATCGTGGACGACACCGGCTTCCTGAAGAAGGGCACCGGTTCGGCCGGGGTACAGCGGCAGTACTCCGGCACCGCGGGCCGCACGGAGAACTGCCAGGTCGGTGTCTTCCTCGCCTATGCGGCCCCGCTCGGACGAACGCTGATCGA